>RFYV01000045.1 GCA_009921265.1 Betaproteobacteria bacterium
TACGGCAAAAACCGTATACCGGATTTCGAGTCCGGCGCATTCGACCACTCTGCCATCTCTCCGGCACGTCAAAAATAAATTCTATCAGTGTTACGTTTTAAGCACGAAGCTCAATCAGATTTCCCATGTATGGCTTTAAGGCGTCTGGCACACGAATACTTCCATCGGCTTGCTGATAATTTTCTAAAACCGCAACGAGTGTGCGGCCAACAGCCAGTCCTGAGCCATTAAGCGTGTGCACCAACTCGTTTTTGCCTTGGGCATTTTTAAATCGGGCTTGCAATCGTCTGGCTTGGAATGTTTCGCAGTTGGAGACAGAACTGATTTCGCGATATGCGTTTTGTCCTGGTAGCCAAACTTCAAGGTCGTGTGTGCGTGCTGCACCAAATCCCATATCTGCAGTGCACAAAGCCATCACACGAAAGGGAAGCCCCAGTTTTTTTAATATCGCTTCAGCGTGGCCCGTCATTTCTTCTAAGGCCTGATAACTGGTGTCGGGGTGAACAATTTGTACCATCTCGACTTTGTCAAACTGGTGTTGACGAATCATGCCTCGTGTGTCTTTGCCGTGACTGCCTGCCTCTGATCGAAAACAAGGCGTGTGAGCGGTAAGTTTGATGGGTAAATCATTGATGCCCAGCACCGTGTCGCGCACAAAGTTGGTGAGCGTGACTTCACTGGTTGGAATGAGATACAAGGTTTGAATATCATCTTGCCCATCTTGTCCGCCTTTTTTGGTGGCGAACAAATCTTCTTCAAACTTGGGCAATTGACCTGTGCCGCGTAAAGTTTCTGCATTGACGATGTATGGCGTGTAACACTCGGTATAGCCGTGTTCTTGGGTTTGTACATCCAACATGAATTGCGCCAAAGCGCGGTGCAAACGTGCAATCGGGCCTTTCATCACAGTAAATCGTGAACCGGACAACTTAACGCCAGTTTCAAAGTCCATGCCTAAAGGCTCACCCAATGCCACATGGTCATGCGCAGTAAACGCTAATACAACAGGATCTTTGCCAGTCGGTGACCATCTGCGCAATTCAACATTGTCTTTTTCTTCAGATCCAACGGGTACGCTTTCGTGGGGTAAATTGGGTACAGCCAACAAAAGCGATTGCATTCGCTCTTGCAATGCTTCGAGTTGAATTTCCGAAGAATCAAGCTCAGTTTTAATCTTTCCAACTTCGGCCATCACTTCGGCGGCGGATTGGCCTTTTGATTTGAGTTGACCGATTTGTTTGGATAATGTGTTGCGCAATGCTTGCAATTCTTCAGTGCGCGTTTGTAATGTTTTACGTTGCGCCTCTAATGCTTGGAAGGCTTGTACGTCCAAATAGGGTTGAGGATTTTTCCGTGTTTGAAGTCGCGCAACCACCTGATCGAGTTCGCGTCGCAATAAATTGATATCGAGCATGAGATGATTTTATATTTTTAGGAAATGGATTGATCGAGTTTAAGCCCTTTGGGCAACGGAAATTTGATGGTTTCTTTGACGCCATCTAAATTTTTAATGGTTACAGCGCCAAGTTGGCGTAATTTGGCAATCACTTCTTGCACCAAAATATCTGGGGCCGAGGCGCCAGCAGTAAGTCCAACACGTTGCTTTCCAACCAACCACTCTTCTTTGAGTTCGCTGGCGTTGTCGATCATGTAACTGTTGGTTCCTTGTAACTGCGCAACATCGCGCAATCGATTACTGTTGGAACTGGATGGACTGCCGACCACAATCACAACGTCAACTTGTGGACTAAGCAATTTAACTGCATCTTGTCTATTTTGTGTGGCGTAACAAATATCTTGTTGCTTAGGTTCGCGTATTTGTGGAAAACGAGTTTTGATCGCTTTCATAATTTGCGCTGCATCATCCATACTCAGCGTGGTTTGCGTCACGACTGCTAACAATTGTATTTGTTTTGGTTTCACTTTGTTCACATCGTCAACATCTTGCACCAAATGAATGCCATCTGATAACTGCCCCATGGTACCTTCAACTTCTGGATGACCTTTGTGCCCAATCATTAAAAATTCATAACCTTCTTTGTGCAACTTTGCAACTTCAACATGAACCTTTGTAACCAAAGGACAGGTTGCATCAAACACTCGAAAACCACGACGCTCGGCCTCTCGCTCCACCGATTTAGGAACACCATGCGCACTAAATACCAAGGTTGCACCTTCAGGTACATCGTTTAAATCTTCAATAAAAATAGCGCCTCTCGAGCGCAAATCGTCAACCACATGCGTGTTGTGAACGATTTCATGGCGCACATAAATGGGTTTGCCAAATAATTCCAAGGCGTGATCAACAATATCGATTGCACGATCAACACCCGCACAAAATCCGCGCGGCTCGGCTAACAACACTTCCGTGATTTCAATTGCATTCATTCAAAGTACCCCAATGATTTCAACTTCAAAGGTAACGGCATGGCCTGCCAAAGGATGATTGAAGTCGAACAATACAGCATCCTCAGCCACCTGCTGGACCGAACCCGCATAAGTTCCTTGTCCGTTGGGCGCTGGAAATTCAACGACTTCGCCAATTTGATAGGTCTCGAGCGGGTCCCCCATTTGCTTGAGCAATTGTCGACTCACCCATTGCAACATATCGGAATTGCGTGATCCAAATGCTTGGTCTTTAGGTATTTCGAAAGTGGCTCGTGTACCTTCGCTCAGACCCATGAGTTTTTCTTCCATGGCGGGTGAGAGCTCAGATTTTCCCAGCGACAACGTGGCTGGTTTTTCTAAAAATGTATTGATGATGTCGCCTTGTGGCCCCGCCAGTCTGTAATGAAGGGTGAGGAAAGATCCTTGGGTGACAAAGGGAATTTGGGATGTGGATGGATTCATGATGGATCAGGTGAATTGTGCCTATTGTAGAAAGGACCTGCATCACATCTTTGAAACCCCTTTTGGGGTGAAGATATCGTCCATGATGATGCACGACTTACACCACTCCCTTCGCCCTAGGGACAAATTATTAGCCATGGGGGCTGAATCCCTCACCGACAGCGAATTGTTGGCTGTTTTGATGCGCACGGGCACTTTGGGGCAAAGCGTTTTAAGCTTTTCTCAACACCTTTTAGACCGATTTGACGGCCTTGCGGGCTTGCTTCAAGCGACACCCAGAACCCTGCAATCGATCAAAGGCTTGGGCGGTGAGACGAGACGCGCACAAATGTGCTGTATTAGAGCTTTCAATGCGCGTTTGCTACCAACAGTTACGAACGCGTGATGTGATGACTTGCCCCGATACGGCCAAAAAAATTTTGTAATTACGCATCGGCAAAAGACCCCGCAAAGTTTTTGGCGTCATGTTTCACGACGCGCAAAATCGGTTACTTCAATTTGAAGAAATGTTTGTGGGCACACTGACCCAACCCAGAGTCTATCCGCAAGAAATCGTCAAATTAGCTTTGGAGTTGAGCTCGGCGACAGTAATCTTGTCGCACAATCACCCTAGCGGCCATTTAAAGCCTTAGCAAGCGGATGAAAAGTTAACATTCGCGCTCAACAGTGCTTTAGCAATGGTTGACGTCAAAGTTCTTGATCATGTGATTGTGGCGCCTGGACTCTCTTATTCCATGGCAGAAAGAGGTGAGTTGTGAAAGCAAAATCTTTACAAGATTTGGGTATGCTCAAAAAAACAATCGAGCAACAAGCACAAAAAGAAGCGGAAGAGAAAAAAGCCAAAGAACTCACCCTCAAAAAATCTCAAGCAGAAAAAAATTTATTCAAAAAAGCAGTTGGACATATTCAACCCATCCAACACGGTGCGCGCGTCGATCTGAGCCCTGATCCTCCCAAGCCCAAGGCTCAGCAACAACTTTTAGACGAGCAATCGGCGCTCAGAGAAAGCATGAGCGATGAGTTTGATGTGTCTACTTTGCTCGATACCGATGGTGATTTGAGTTACAGCCAAACAAGTATTGGTGCAAACGTAATCAAAAAACTACGCAAAGGCGATTGGAGCTTGCAAGGTCAAATTGATTTGCATGGACTGCGATCGGATGAAGCACGCGAAGCCTTGAGTCAATTTATCAAAGATTCCGTTCGCAAAGGTGTACGGTGCGTTCGTGTGGTTCATGGCAAGGGTTTGGGGTCGCCTGGCAAAACGCCCGTCCTCAAAAACAAGGTTTTGCGATGGCTGATTCAAAAAAATGAAGTCCTGGCATTTGTACAAGCCAAGCCCGCAGAGGGTGGCGCAGGCGCTTTGTTGGTTTTATTAAGAGGCGGCTAGTTTTATTCGGCGGCTTGTCGCAAGGTTTCAATCACAGGACGTTTTAATATGTCATTAAGACCCCACCAACCTGCAAGCCATGCCAATGAAGCGCCAGCCAACATGCCACCTAGCGGAAAAAGTAATGAGGGCTGCCAACTGAATTCAAAAACAAAATGCGTCAAACCCCAAGCCATTGCCATCGAAACAAGCGACGCCAAAAATCCTGCCAACACACCCACACCAATTAACTCGGCTCTTTGCATGTGAATGAGCAAGGTATTACTGCCACCCAAAGCACGAAGAATCGCGTATTCACGCGCTCGCTCTTCGCGCGTTGCAGTTACGGCAGAAAACAAAACCAACAAACCAGACGCCAAGGTAAATCCAAATAACAATTCCACCGCTTGAATCACTTGATTCAATACTTGCTGTACTTGATTGAGCGTGGCTCCCATATCCACATTGGTGATATTAGGAAATTGATTCACCAATGCGTTGTCAAATCCTTTTTGAGAAGGCGCACGATAGGCTGCAATGTAAGTCATGGTTGTTTCAGGCATTTGTGACACTGGAAACATCACAAAGAAGTTTGCGCGCATCGAAGTCCAATCCACACGCCTAATTGATGTGACGCGCGCATGCATGATCACTCCAGCCATATCAAACGTAAGCCAGTCTCCCAATTGAACTTGCAGTGTTTTGGCGATGCCCTCTTCGATACTGATGGATTGTTTTTCTTCTGGCAACCATGTACCACCAACGATGCTGTTATGTGCAGGCGCTTGTGCGCTATGGGATAAATTAAATTCACGCTCGACCAAACGTTGTGCACGCTCGTCTTTAAAGTCTGAAGACGTGATGTTTTTTTGATTGATGGCAACGAGTCTGCCACGAATCATGGGGTACCAATCGTATCGTTGCACACCCGCTGTTTGAATTGCTTTTAAAAACTCTTGCGATTGCTCAGGTTGAATATTGATCACAAATCGGTTGGGTGCGTCAACAGGTGTCGCATTGCGCCAACTTGAAATCAAATCGGTTCGAAGCAAAACCAATAACATCAAGGCCAATAATCCAACCGATAAAGCGCTCACCTGAACCATTGCATAAGCAGGTTTTGATAATATTTGGCGTGTTGCCATTTGCAACCAATGTGGAACTTTGTTTTGTGCGATAAATTTTTTGAGTAACCACAACGAAGCCCATGCAAACGATGCAAAAAGAAGTAATGCGAATGCAAAACCAACCACGACCATCGTTCCCAATAACAAGTCTCGACTGAACACAATCATCAAGGCGCTAAAACCCAAAAGACCCAAGCCCATCACCCCCCAAGAAGCTGGTTGAATACGACCGAGATGTCTGCGAATCACGCGAAGCGGCGGCACTTGCGACAACTGCAATACAGGTGGCAGGCCAAATGCGATTAACAATGTGAGTCCAGAACCCAAGCCTTGCCATATCGGCTGCCATGTGGGTGCTGGTAATTGTGTTTCTACGAGGCCCTCTAACATTGCAACAAATGCGTTATGAACGCCGTAGCCTATTAATAATCCAACTAAACTGGCTAATAATCCCGCACCAATAAATTCAATCACAAACACACCTGTCATATCGCGTTGACTTTGTCCTAAAACTCTTTTGATCGCGCAATCGTCTAAGTGTTTGCTTGCAAAAGTTCGTGCAGACAATGCCACGGCCACTGCGGTTAATAAACTGGCTAACAACGCAACCAAATGCAAAAACTTGCTTGCGCGATCCAATGTTTGCCGCATCTCAGGGCGCCCCATCTCTAAGGTTTCAACACGTACGCCTTTTACATCCGCTTGTTTGCTCCACGACTGCGCCCATGTGACCCATGCATCAACTTTGGTCGAATCGCCCACAACTGCAACGCGCCAATTGATTCGACTTGCTGGCTGAACCAATCCCGTTGCTTTAACGTCAGCTTCATTCATCAATACACGAGGCGAAAAATTCATAAAACCTGCACCGCGATCGGGCTCATACATCAGTACTTGTGAGATATGAAAAGTTTTTTGACCCAATTTCAAATCTGAACCCGGCTTGATATCTAAAGCCTCAAGCAATCCAGGCTCTACCCACACTTCACCAGCAGCAGGAATTTGGTTTGTTGCAACAGCAGGCCTGTCGTATTCACTCGCGTTATCCAATTGCGTGACCGTTGCAGGTCTTTGCTCAGGGGTATCAAGTGGCGCCATGATTTTGAGTTGACCTCTGAGAGGGTAAGACTCTTGCACCGCTTTAAGCGCAACGAGTTTGCTGGCTGATCCTTGTGCTTGTGTGGTTCTAGCCATCGTTGGAAAACTCATACTGGTATTGGCTTTCAAACCCAATGACTGAATTTTTTCAAACAAAACAGCGGGCGGTGGTTTGTCAGTCACAACAACTGCGTCACCACCTAACAGTTTGCGTGCATCACGTTGCAATCCGCCTTCAATGCGATCGGCTAAAAATGCAACCGACGTGAGAGACGCAACACCCAAAGCAACAGCAACAACGAGTAAACGCAATTCACCCGCACGTGCATCTCGCCAAGCAGAATGCAAAGCCAATCGAAATAATTTGATCATGTGATTTTGATAGAAGACTGTGCCAGATGCGGTTGATGAACCAATCGATGGCCAGCTGTGTAACATAAAAAGTGTTTGTTGGTAGCTCGCCCAATGGTGCAAACATTTAATTGTTCAGCCATGACAAAACCCATTTCTGTGATCCCACTTCTGGACACCACGATAGGCACATGCATTTGCGCTGATTTTAAAACCATCTCGCTTGTGAGTCGCCCCGTCGTATAAAAAACAGGCGCGTCAAATTGTATATCTTGCAACCACATCCATCCCGCCAATGTATCGATGGCATTGTGTCGTCCCACATCTTCAACAAACAATTGAAGCGATTGATGATTGAATAATGCGCATCCATGCACCGACCCAGCAGATTTATAGGTACTTTCTTGCAATCGAATGGCGTTAATGATTTGATACAACTGCTCTTGAGTGATTTGACTCTCGGGCATTTGCAAATCATCTAAATTTTGCATCAAGTCGCCAAACACACTGCCTTGCCCGCAACCCGTTGTCACCACACGGTGCTGTGTTTTTTCTGCAAGATTTTGAAGTCCATTTTTTGTTTTGACAGCAGCAACGCCCGCGCCCGCTTCACCTGCATCCCAATCGACGGTGATAGATTCCATCTCATTGAGTTGTTCGACTAATCGTTGATTGCGCAAATATCCCAACACCAACCACTCAGGGTATGCGCCCAAGGTCATGAGTGTGACGATTTCTTTTTTATCGACATACACAGTGAGGGCGCGCTCAGCTGGCACTTCAATGTTTTGGACTGCGCCGTGCTCATTGATTGCCGTGATCGCCCGGGTGAGTGGCGCTTTGGCTTGTGTGAGATGAGGTAATACTTTGTGCGTCATACCTTCAAGACTAACCGATGTTGGCGCTGTTTCATCAACAAATACTAAAAAACAAGATGTTTTTAGGGTTAAACACGGGTTCGCCCCAAGAGGCTAATGCTGTAAAACAAGCTCCAATTTGATTTTCATGTTTTGTTTTTAAGGGGAAGTTCATGCGCTTATCTTCAATTTCTAAAAGTACATTCCATTCGATTCTGATGGCTTCATGGATGCTCTTGTCGTTAGTGTCTGCAACGCAAGCTAGTGCACAAACATTTCCACAAAAGCCCATCCGATTGGTGGTGACCTTTCCCAGTGGTGGAGCTCCCGATATTTTGGCTCGATTATTCAGTGAAAAAGCGCAATTGGGTCAATCGGTGATTGTGGATAACAAACCAGGTGCAGGTGGAAATATTGGCGCAGATTTTGTCGCGAAATCTCCAGGTGACGGATACACCATTGTGATGGGCACCGTCGGCACACACGCAATCAACGGCGCCTTGTATGAAAAAATGCCCTACGACATGGTGAAAAATTTCTCACCTGTTTCATTGGTCGCATCGGCCCCTAATCTATTGGTTGTAAATAATGATTTGCCTGTTAAAACGGTTGCTGAACTTATCACCTACCTCAAAGCCAATCCCAATAAATTGTCTTTTGGCTCACCTGGTATTGGTAGTTCGGTGCATGTATCGGGTGAGTTGTTTAAATCAATGACCGGTACGACGATGGAGCATGTGCCGTACAAGGGCCGTCAATTTGCAATACCCGATTTGATCGGCGGCAGTATTCAACTCATGTTTGACAATATGCCTTCTGCCTTGCCCATGGCCAAGGAAGGAAAGATTCGTGCTGTTGCACAAACCACGGCCAAGCGTTCAAACGCGGCCCCTGACGTGCCCACCGTTGCAGAAACCATTCCTGGCTTTGAAGCGACAACTTGGTTTGCGATCTTTGCGCCAGCCAGTACACCCAAGCCCATTGTGGATCGATTGCAAGCAGAAGTTGTGAGAGTTTTCAAACTTCCCGATGTGCAAGAAAAACTCAAAACATTGGGCCTCGATCCAGTACTCTCAACGCCAGAAGAGCTTCAACGCTATCAAGCGTCGGAAATTGTGAAGTGGGCAAAAGTAGTGAAAGAGTCTGGCGCAAAAGCAGAATAAATTATTGAGAGATAGACACAAACACACTGCATGGCGATTCTTCAATCAAGGATTGAGAAACAGAGCCACTCCACCAGCGCTGCACCCAGCCTTCGCGGTGTTTGTGTCCTACCACAATCAAGTCTGCTTTCTTTTTACGAGCGCATTCGCAAATTTCATTGACGGGGTCACCGCTTAGCAATTCACCCGTTGCTTTGTAGCCATCAGCCTCCAACGCAGACAAGCCTTGTTCGAGTACAGCCTGATAAGACTCGCGTTGTAATTTTTCTTCTTGTGCCGAATAGACAATGCCTTCTGCAACCACGCTGTTGAGATTAAACGGCATGACAGCGACCAAATGCAAACTCGCCTGCCCCCAAGTGGCTAATTCTTTAGAGGCCAATAAGGCCTGCTGACCCACTTCTGAACCGTTGTATGCCAAGATGATGTTGTGGTACATAACGCCCCCTTGTTGTTGATCAATGGCGTATATCATGGGGCAAAAAAATCAAGAATGCCTTAGGGTTTTACTGCACGCTGGAGTTTTTAATTCAACATTTTTTTGAGCTATTAAGATCTTAAAAAAAATCCATAAAGAGTATAAAAGTACATATTTTTTCTAATACCTTGTTTTTGCCTATTCGATTGAGTTTGAAGACACCAAAAAGGAGGTTGTTTCGTCGCCACAAAATTTGACATAAATTGGGAAAAAGCTAATATCCACATCCGCTTACGAAATTTTGTTAATTTTATTTCTTGATTGAAAAAGTGCATGAAAGCCAGTTCGGCTGACATGAAAAAGGACAACATCATGGCATTCAAAATTCTCGTCACCAGTCAAAAAGGTGGCGTTGGAAAAAGCACCCTCTCCGCTAACTTGGTTGCTTATTTCTGCCAGCATCTGGGCCAATCCACAACATTGATTGATTGGGATCCCCACGGTTCTTCAAGCAATTGGCTCAGGCGTGCTCATAATGTGGGCGTTGATGTGCAACATTTGTCGCTACCCGTTGATCAAGGTGGTAATCGACCCATTTTTGAAGCACGACTACAAATGCGCAGAGCTGCAAGTGCTTGTGAAATTTTGCTTTGTGATTTAACTTGGTCAGACTCCATTGCGGGCGAATTAATGTTTGAATTTGATATGGTGCTTGTGCCCACATCGGTTTCAGAAATTGAACTCGTAGCGACTGCAGGATTTTTAAATCGTCAACGCTGGGTATTTGATTCAACAGCCGTTAGACGACCGATGTTGGTGGTTTGCCCCACACGCGTGTTGCCCGAACAAATTAATTCGGACGTGTTTTCAAAACAACGTTTTCCTGTGAGTTTTATGTTGGCCCCTCCCATCTTGGAAGGTCAAACAGCTCGCGATTTGTACGAGCGCGGTTATTTGATGAATTCCGACGACAAATGTGGCACCTCATTCAAAGAATTTGCGCAAGCCATTTGTGATGCAAGAGAAATTCGCATGAATCAATCGGCTGTACCCAAATTGGTACCGACTGCCACTGCATTTAATAAAGCGCAAATCAGTCTATCCATGCAAACTGGACATCGCAATGGTGTTTTAGAAACCCTACCAGGCGCGGCTCAGTATTCCATTTTAGGCCGCCATCGCCAACGAAAAATCCGTGAAGAGATCGATACCAATACATCACGCGGAATTAGCATACCTGATTTTCTAAAGCGTTTTACTCGCAGTGGCACTGCCAAGCTGGGATGATGGAGTAAACCATGCATCAAGAGAAATTTTTATCCTTTCGAGGCCTTAAACAATACGATCCAAGTGTGGGTTGGGCACAGGTACAAAAGTCTGCCGCTTCCACAGACGTCAAAATCAATGATCCTTTGCTTGATGAGTTGTTTGAGCAATTGGAAAAGCCAGCACCCGATGATTTAACGCACAACTGGCGCGTTATCGCATCAAGCGTTAATCGATTGAGTCAACGCATGAGTGAGCAAAGAGAGTTAAGAAATAAGCTCAATGAAATCGATCAAGAGCTTGATGGGTTGCGTCACACCATTTTGCACGATCTGCAAGATATTCAACAAGCAGCTGATCAACAATTATCTATGGCAAGATTGAGGGCTGAAGTTTCAGCTCTTGCGCAAGCACGACTTGCTTTCCACCTTAAAAAAGATCAGTCCTAGCCATTAGCGGTTAGGCCCTCAGGAGACCCAACCGTGATAGCCCAACTGAATCAATATTACCCGGTTCGATACACCGCTTTTTTTGCAAGTCTTGCAGGCTTGTGTTTAACATTTTTAATTTGGGTTGCCAGCGGGCATGGTTTTTTACTCTTTTTATTGTTTTTGTTTTTAAGTAGTGTTGGTGTTTTTGATTTATTACAAAAACATCACGCAATTTTGCGCAATTACCCCATCATCGGTCATTTGCGTTTTATGCTCGAATTTATTCGACCCGAAGTTCGCCAATACTTTATTGAAAACGAATCAGAGGCGACACCTTTTTCTCGCGCTCAACGCTCACTCGTTTATGCACGTGCCAAAGGTGAGTCGGATAAGCGCCCCTTTGGTACGCAACTCGATGTTCGTGCTTTAGGCTATGAGTGGATCACGCATTCGATTGCACCAACCACTATTGACAGTCATGACTTTCGCGCGCAAGTAGGAGGCACCGATTGCTTGCAACCTTATAACATCAGTTTATTTAACGTGTCAGCTATGAGCTTTGGTGCGCTCAGCGCTAATGCCATCATGGCCTTGAACGAAGGTGCTCGATTGGGCAGTTTTATTCATGACACGGGGGAAGGTTCTATCTCTAAGCACCACAGGGTTCACGGTGGTGATCTGACTTGGCAGATTGCTTCGGGATATTTTGGGTGCAGAGATGAAAACGGTCACTTCAGTCCAGAAAAATTTGTCGAGAATGCCAATTCATCACAAGTGAAAATGATTGAAATCAAACTCAGTCAAGGGGCTAAACCAGGTCATGGCGGTGTATTGCCAGGACCCAAAGTGACACCAGAAATTGCCCAAGCGCGTGGGGTACCCGTTGGCGTTGATTGTGTTTCACCTTCGGTTCATAGTCGATTCTCAACTCCCACAGGCTTATTGGATTTTGTGCAAGAACTTCGCACACTCTCCAACGGAAAACCCGTTGGCATTAAGTTGTGTATCGGTCATCCATGGGAATGGTTCGCCATCGTTAAAGCTATGTTGGAGAAAAAGATTCTTCCTGACTTTATTGTGATTGACGGTGCAGAAGGTGGTACAGGCGCCGCACCTTTGGAGTTTTCAGATCACATGGGTATGCCCATGCTCGAAGGTTTGCGTTTGGTCCACAACACTTTGATTGGTGCCAATTTGCGCGATCAGATTCGCTTGGGCGCCAGTGGCAAAGTCATCAGTGGATTTGATTTAGCAAGAACATTGGCTATGGGTGCCGATTGGTGTAACAGTGCACGTGGATTTATGTTTGCTCTTGGTTGTATTCAAGCGCAAACTTGTCACACGGGCAATTGCCCCACTGGTGTGACAACGCAAGACCCTAAACGACAACTCGCCTTGGTCGTATCGAGCAAAGCCCAACGCGTGAAAAATTTTCATCACCACACATTGGAATCGTTGATGGAATTGTTACAAAGTGCAGGCTTACACAATCCCAAAGATTTGGATTTGCATCACTTCTCGCGTCGTATGAGTGAGTTTGAGACCAAGCCTTTGTCAGATTTATTTCCAACACTTAAAGCGGGTGATTTACTCACGAATAAAAAAGATCTACCCGATGTTTTTCGCTTGTACTGGGACAAAGCGAGAGCCGATCAATTTCATTTGTATTAATTAGCATCGTTGGGTCTTGGAAAGTAAACCCGATTGTCTCTAGGCTTAGGTGCTGGTGCTGGTGTCTCGGCCACTTTGGGTTCAGGCTTGGATTCGGGTTTGGGTTCAGGGACAGCCTTCACCTCGGTGGCCTTTGCATCAGCGGGCTTTTTAGGTTCGGGCAATCGAACAGGTGCAGCCTTGACAGGCGTTGGCTCTGCTCGCTCCTTCATCAATTTGGCATTAGATGCTTCCATGTCTTTTTTGAGCTTTTGAATTTCTGCAATCACTGCTTGTTGATTGGTGTTGACCACAGGCGCGGGTGGCATTGGAATAGGTCGCGTCGCAACGGTTTGAACCTTGCCCTCTAATGCAGTCAATTGTTTTTGCAAGGTCACAAACTTATCATCCAACAACTTAACTGCTTTAATGGCATCCATGGTTGTGTCAGAAGTTTTGGTCGCAGCACCAGCCAAAGTTTTATTGATCTCTTCAAATTTGTGATCGATTTTGTCTTGTTGTGCGTCAACCGCTTCAAGCTTATCGCCCAACTCTGCAAAAGCGTTGCTGGTGTTTACAAATGTGCCCACCGTTGCATCAAGCTCAACAACTCGCTTGCCCACTGCCAATGCAATGGCGTCGAGTTGACGAATATTTTGTTGCATGCGCGTTGCGATGGCAAAAAATGTTCCTAATGCAATTAACAAAAAGGCCAACATACCAAACAACATCACGCGCGACTGCAACACATTGCTTTTATGATCGTCACGAATTTGTTTCATGGTTTGTCGCAATTCACGCGTCACATCAGCGGCAACGGCAGCAGAGCGGGTTGAAACTTCGGCAGAACTTAATACGACAGAGGTGAGTTCTTCTATATCTTTTGAAGATTGATTCTCATTGCCTGACTCAGGCTCAGAGTTTGACGCCTCCTCAAACATAGGCTCAACCGATGCTTCACGTTCGCTCTTTTGACTTTCATCGGAAGCCGATGTCAAATCAGGCGAGACGGCATTTTCATCGCCGGTTTTGACTTCTGGGTTTTCTTTTTCGTCAGCCATATGGTTCCTTTAAAGCTCAAGCCAATAGATTGAGCTTTTCATTGATTTGGGCTACTTGTTTTTGCAAAGCAGCCATCCGACGCTTAAGGTCTTCATCTAATTCTTCGACAGCAGGCTTAGAACCTTGAGGCTTGGCGGTCGATTGAGTGGCATGCGGAATGGGATTTCGGTGCAATATGGCGTTGTTAGTTGGCTCGACATCTTCTGAAGGAGTGGCTTGGGATGCCCCATTTGTTGGGGACATATCCAAAGTGGGCTCTTTGAGTTCGTGCAGATCATCAGGAATGGTTTCACGGTGATCGTCGGCGATGGAAGTATCAAAAACAGGTTCCTTACGGTCTGTTAGTGGGCGCTCGCCCTCCACTTCTATAACATGATCTTTTAATTCAGCGTGCGTTAAATGCTCTTGGTGATGCGTATTGAGTTCTGCCTCTAGGTGCTCCTTATGGTGGTAGCCTAGTGAGCTTGAATGCTCGGTTGCTACGTGATCGTGCAGGTTTTGTTTTGCTTCATGAACGAAGCGATCATGGACGCCCGATACTTCCATGTGCTGAACATTGTCATGCTGGGCGCCCGATCCTTCCAAATGCTGCACATTGTCATTCAACGCTGAAGTACCACCGATATACGCATGATTTTCTTGACCGATGTCATCGGTCGGTAAATGAGCCTTGTGATCTTCAATAGAAGATGCGTCCTGCAGATGGGCATTGTGATCATGAATTGAAGAGGAATCAGCCAAGTGCAGTTTGTGATTTTCAACCGAGGAAGAATCAGGCAAATGAGCTACTTTGTCATGAATTGCTTGATTTGACGCAGTGAGATTGCCATCGGTGATTTGCTGATCAGCCCCTGGATGAATGAAATTGGGTTCAGGCAAGTCCGAAGAATCCACATGAACGATTCGATCTTTAAAGGCATTACCCTCTTCGCCTACTACCTTCTCTTCATCTTTCTTATTAATGTCTTGAATATTCAAATAGGACTTTTTGGATTCTGCATTATTCGAGCCCTCTGGTATATGCACCATGTGCTCAGAAGTATTTCTAATAATTTGTTCACTCATGCAAATGTCCTCGTTTAAGGATTCGACACGAAAATGCTAGGCTTGAACGAACGTTTCTTATTCTTGAAATTGATTTTTGAGGGATTTACCGCTTCGCATCCAAGCTTTGGACAAAGCAGGATTAGATTGCATCACGGTTTGAGCTGCTTGCCGAGACTCAAAAGGCCCTGTTAAGACGATGTAATACATTTTTTTTCCTTTTCTAGGAGAAAAAAGTATTTTTGCATCTTTATAGTTTGATGAGGCTTGCTGAAAAGCCTTGGCCTCTTCCAAGGTTTCTAATGCAGCGTGTTGCAAGACCCAATTGCTATCGGACAGTTGATTGACCCATTTTTTATCTTCAGAAATATCTGCAGTTTTTTTAGCTGGCTTGGATTTGGGTGGCTCGGCTTTTTGCTCGATCTTGGGTTCTGGATTGGGTTCTGGTTTGGTTGGCTCGACCTTAGACTCTGGTTTGGGCTGAAAATTTACTTCGGGCTTAGCTTCATTTTTTGCCACAACCGCATTGGACTCTTCTTTGTTTGGCAATACCAACTCTTCTTTTTCGGGGTTAATAGATTCAGGTGGCTTGACAACAGCAGACGTGGAAGACGACATACCCAAAGTGGATGCAGTTGTTGCAGGTTCAGCAGATACAACTGCTTTATTTGATTTTCCAGACAAATAAGATTGCAAAGAATCAAACTCTTGATTCACTCGATCCCAATACAGAAAACAAAAAAGTCCTACTGACAATAAAACAACCCCCAATAAACCAATGGCAATACGCGATTGAGGACCTGATTTTTTTTCTTGCGCCCAACTCGCAGCCAATTCATCACCTGACACATCAGCGTTGGAATTTTTAGGAACTTCATTCATTAAATCATCAGTGTTTTTTTGCTCCATATCAGAAGCAGCCTGTAACTTGGCGGCGAAGACTTCTGTTTTGCCCGCAAAGGGTTTGTTAGAGCCTTGCTGTTTATTTTCTTTTGCGGCGGGCCATTCATCGCGCATAGTCTGCTTGTCGTTATTTGCTTCTGGTGGATTTTCTGATTCCAATATCCATTGCAGTAAATTTTTACCAAAAGCACTCAGTTTTTTTTGATAGATGTCATTGCGATTGACCAACAAAATCACATTGATGTTGCTCGCAGGAAAACCGTTTACCAATCTGGCTAACAATTGAATTTCAAAGTCTTCAATCGAATTGGTATCAGGAAAAATCATGTAGCGCTTGGGCGCGGGGGGCGTTGATTTGTCTTGTGCTTCATTTAGTGAGAGTTGCGACAATATTTCATTGAAACGCTCGACTAATTTTTCGGAGTCGGCGGATGTCCACAACTCTACATTCTCTTCGCCCTGTTCTCGCAGATCCTGAAAAATACGCTTGCCATAGTAGGACAAGGCCGCTTCATCGTCTCCCAAAATCGATAAGTTGAGATTGCCCTCGCGCAATGACTTGAGCAATATCTCAAATCGCATTTTGTCAGCAGGGCTTTGGTAAAAATCATTCATAAGTGCTTAAGAGGGCTTTCATTGAAATAAAAAACCGTTTTCGTCATAACGCATATTGTCGGGTATTTTGGGATGTGGCTTATCCATACCGTCCTGACCAGAATACTTTTGATTCAAACTAAACACATACGCAATGACTTGCGCGACCCCATGATAGAGAGCCTCTGGGATGTGTTGCTCCAGTTTGGTTGTGAAATACAGTGCGCGTGCAAGCTCTGGCGCTTCAAAAATATATATTTTTTCTTTTTCTGCGAGTTCTCTGATTTGTCTGGCCAATTCGTCGGTACCTTTGGCAATAAGGGTTGGCGCACCATCCGCTGACGGGTCATAACTCAAAGCTACTGCAAAGTGCTGTGGATTGGTGATGACGACATCGGCGTCTTTAACCTTGGCCATCATTTTGTTGTTGGCCATCTCACGCTGACGACGTCTGATTTGCGCTTTGACTTCTGGACGACCTTCAGAGTCTTTCATCTCGTCTTTGACCTCTTGGCGAGACATTTTGAGTTTTTGATGCACTTGATAGCGTTGAATCGGAACATCTGCAACGGCAATCACCACTAACCCCATACTCATCCAAAAGCAAGCGTCAACAATCATCTCACCTGCGTGTTTGAGGGCTGTACCCAGATCCATTCTGTTGAGTGTGACCAAATCTTCAATGTGATTGGTGACTGCCAACCACAAGATGCCACCAATCACGATAACTTTAACAATAGATTTAACCAATTCGATGATGGCTTTAAGGCCAAACATGCGCTGCAATCCACTCAATGGATTGAGTTTGCCAAAATTAGGAAGAATTAATTTGAGAGAGAAAATAAAACCGCCCGACATACCTGTTGACAAAATAGCCACCAAATACAAAAAAAACATGATGGGTAATATCAACAACATACCATCCAAAACCGATTGTGCAAAGATGGCAGGTAAGAGTTCGGCTTTGTCAGTAATCTTGCGATCGAATTGCAGTTGAGAGATAAACAACGCACCCAATCGATTGAATAACCAACTTCCCGCCATCGTAAAAAATAAAGTGGCTGTCATCAATAGGGCTGCCGTTGAAAGTTCAACCGATCGCGCAACCTGCCCTTCTTCATGGGCTTTTTGTAAGCGTCGACCCGTCGGTTCTTCGGTCTTTTCTGCTGATTCGTCTGCCATATTACCCCGTTAATATTCCACGCATTTGCTGAAAAGTTTGTATCCACAGCCAATTGATACGAACCAAGATGCTCGGTGTTGCCATCCACAAAATCAAAAAGCCTGCAATCAACATCGCTGGAAAACCCACTGAGAAAATATTAAGACTGGGCGCGGCTCGCGTTACAAATCCCATGCCTACGTTGACAAAAAGTAAAGTAACTACAACTGGCAATGCAATCAGCAATGCAGCTAAAAACATCATTGAACTCCATGTCAACATTTTGCCCATCACATCTTGTGTCATTAAACTTTTGCCAATTGGAAAAAGTTGAAATGATTCCAACAGCATTCCAAACACAATGAGATGGCCGCCCACGCTTAAAAACACCAAGGTGCCCAACAAAGAAAAGAGTTGAGAGATAACTGGCACTTGACCATAGGTCGGATCAATCATATTGGCCATGGTAAGTCCCATCGAACCCGATACAGCTTGTCCAGCCAAAACAATTGCAGCCGTCGCAATTTGCATCATCAAGCCCATCACAAATCCAATAAAAATTTGATTGGAAATTTCCATGAGCCCTTTAACCGTCAATGGGTCGATAGTCGGAATATCAATATGGAAAGATAAAAAAATCGTAAACGTTAATGCAATAGAGATCCGTATCCGCATATTGACCGATCGCATACTAAAGACAGATGTAAAAACTAAAAAAGCAGAAATACGCAACATCGGCCAGATCAAGGCATAAAACTTGTCCAGTATGTTGAGCATTTCAACGTTCATATTTTTTTATCCAAACAAGGTAGGAATTCGGCCAAATAAAACACGCGTGTAATCAACCAAGGTGTTAATCATCCATCCGCCTAAAATTGCCATGGTTAAACCCAACGCTAATAATTTGGGGATAAAACTGAGTGTTTGTTCATTGATTGATGTTGCCGCTTGAAACACGCCCACGATCAAACCTACAACGAGAGCAACAATGAGCAAGGGCGCCGAGATGAGCATCGTCATCCACAACGCCTGTCTTCCTAAATCGACCACCATGGCTGAATCCATTTGCTACCTCACTTAAAAATAAAACTAGACGCGAGCGAACCCATCAGCAGAGTCCACCCATCGACCAACACAAACAACATGAGTTTGAATGGCATTGAAATAATCATGGGTGAGAGCATCATCATGCCCATGGACATCAAAACGCTGGCCACAATCAAATCGATCACCACAAACGGTATATAAATCATGAAGCCAATCATGAATGCACTTTTGAGCTCTGACGTAATGAATGCAGGAATCAGTGTTGTAAAGGGCACATCGGCAGCCGTTGCGACTTCCTTCTTTTGCGCAATTTGCATAAACATCGCAATATCGTCTTCGCGCGTTTGACGCATCATGAAATCTCTGAATGGAATCTCTGCTTTACCCAATGCTTTGTCAAAGGGCATTGATCCATTCATATAAGGTGCAACTGCGTTTTGATACACATCATCAAAAACGGGAGACATGATGAAGAAGGTGAGAAACAAAGACAAACCAACCAACACGGTATTGGGTGGCGTTTGACCTGTACCTAATGCAGTTCGCAAAATAGACAACACAATGATGATGCGAACAAATGAAGTCATCATCAATAAAATTGACGGTAGCAATGTGAGCACCGTCATCAAACCCAGCAGTTGCAATGTTAAACTGTATTGTTGCCCGCCTTTGGAGTTGCTTACCGTCACCATGGGCAGGCCTTGCGCAATGGCCAATTCGGGCAAGATCAAAACAACGATCAATAAAAGCGGAACAACAAATTTTTTAAATGACATCGGGGAATTCCTGTGTTGCAGACACTTCACTGTCCATGGACCATGCGTGAAGTTTTTGAATTTCGTTGGAATTAATAGCCAACAAAAGAAGTTGGCGATCAACTTGAACCAGTAATAACTTATTTTTTAAACCCAAAGTATTGGTTTCAAGTATTTGGATACGACGTGTTTCGTTTTTAGGTAGGAATCCATTCTTGCGACGTGACAGCCACCAGAGGGTAGCTGCCAACATCAGCAAGACAAAAGTAATACTGAGTGAGTACTGGGCCCAGTCTTGAATTGGCATACATGGATTATGTAACGCGATATAGTATTTGGATGAAAAAACGTTGCTTATTTCCAATATTTTTCGCACTGTTGTGCGTTCAACCCGTTTGGGCAGCCAATTGGGTGCCTGTCGGCCAGTCTGATGCGGGGGTTTATTACCTTGATCGAGCCTCGGTGATTTCATCGGGGAATATTCGAAGGGCTTGGACCATGCTCGATTACCGCCAACCGCAAACCAACAAACAAAATAAGACCTATTTGTCGAGTAGAACCATGATGGAGTTTGATTGCGACAAAGAATATGTCAGGCCGCGGTCTTTTTCGTTGCATGCCCACAATCAGCTCAAGGGTGAAGTACTCACCAGCGAAGGCATTGTGCAAGGTTGGCAAGCCGCGCCTCCTGAAACTCCCATCTTCAAAATGTTAATCACGGCCTGTGAGAAGTAAAGGCAGACCAACAGCGACGGTGGGCTCTTGGCTGAGCGACGTCCTTCATGCGGGAGGCACAGGAGGACTCAACTGGCATATGCATGCTTGGTATTCGCTCAATCGATGGCGACCAACGATTGATGCGATTGAAAAATATTTATTAACCGTTGAACCCACACCATCCAAAGAATTGGTTTTGATTGGTGGCAGTGCGGGTTGGATGATGTCAACGCAGTGGTTGCAAAAATTTTCTCATTTACACACTTACGATATCGATCCCTTCGCGCATCGCTTATTTCAATGGCGTCACGGACAAGCTTTAAAAAAATCTGGAGTAACTCTGACGGCTCATCGACAAGACGCGATTGAAACCTTGCCACTGATTGCGAGAAATCATCCCGACGCTTTATTTTGGTTTGACAATGTTTTAGGGCAACATCGTTTTAGATTAGATGACGAAGATCTGGCAGAAAAACAAATGCTTCAAATTCAAAGCATACTTGCTGGGAAAAGTTGGGGTAGTTTGCACGATCGGTACTCGGGTCCTTTAGAAAAACCGCTATTGGCGTTGCAAGTTCCATTGCTATGCGCAAATATGGTATTGATGAATGTAGAAGGTGGCGTACGTTACAAAAATAAATTGTTATCTAACGACGAGGCCGCTCAACAAATGCTCGTGAACATCAATGCCACAGGAACTTGGCAAGACCATGGAACAACATACTTATTACCCATGGGCATTGAAAGAAAATGGATCCCTTGGGCCTTTAAACCCTTATATGGTCACTGGCTTGAAATCGCTTGGGTTAAGTCTTGATATTGAATAAGGTCACGCCCAATGCGTCCATGGTTTTTTGATCTTGCTTGCGTTCCCAACTTTTTACTGCCACTTGATCTTTTTCAACCAAGGTTTGCATCTTAAGTTTTTCTTGCTCGGCCAATTGAACACGCTTTTGTGCATCTGCCAAACGAGACTGAGCAGACTCCAAATCCTCGTTCACTCGTCTTAACAACTCGTGTAATTGCAAAATAAATTGCCGCATATTGGTGGCATCACCCATGCCTTGAAGTGCAAGTTGCTTTTGTTGAGCCTTATTTTGGTAATCGGCAAGCATAATAGACATGCGTTCACGACTTTGCAATAAATGATCGACACGTTTTCGAAATTCTGTGACGACTTGAATGCGTTCATTCACTTCATCTTGCGCCTTTTTAGCCAACACCGTCCAACAATTGCGAATTTTCATTTGATTTTTTTAGTTTTGAACGATGGCATGAATTTGTTGTCGAGTGATTTCGTAATCTTGACTGACATGCATGTCTTGTCTTAAAAAATGATTGATTCTGTCAATCATGACAATGGCTTCATCCAATTCCAAATTGGATCCGCGCTCATACGCACCCACTTGAATTAAATCGACGTTTTGTTGATACAAAGACCAAAGTCTGCGTAACTTATTGGCTTGTCGCATATCGTCAGCGCTGATTAAATTTTGCATGATCCGCGATATAGAGCCCGTGAGTTCAATGGCTGGATAGTGTGCAGAATCGGCTAACTTGCGCGATAACATCACTTGTCCGTCTAAGGATGCACGCGCGATGTCAACAATCGGGTCGGTGGCGTCATCACCTTCAGCCAACACCGTATAAATCGAGGTAATCGAACCAATACCGTGACGCCCGACACCACCTCGTTCAATTAAATTGGGAAGTAACGCAAAGACCGAAGGGGGATAACCTTTTGCAGTGGGCGGCTCACCAATCGCCAAACCAATTTCACGCTGCGCATGTGCGACGCGCGTTAAGCTGTCGCAGAGTAACAAAACATTTTTTCCTTGATCTCTGAAATATTCTGCAATCACATGCGACATATGCGTTGCTTTTAGTCGCAACACAGGTGACACATTGGCGGGTGCAGCAACCACAACCGATTTAGCAAGGCCTTCTTCGCCCAATGATTCTTGAATAAACGCTTGAACTTCTCGTCCACGCTCACCAATCAAACCGATCACCACAATATCAGCTTTTGTAAATCGTGTGAGCATTCCGAGTAAGACACTTTTACCAACGCCAGAGCCTGCAATGAGTCCAATGCGTTGACCCCGACCCATCGTGAACAATCCATTGATGGCCTTCACACCGACATCCAAAATATCTTTTATAGGACCACGCTCCATCGGATTGAGTGGCTTGCCCATCAAACTCAAGGTGTCTGCACAATTAGGAATGGGTTTGCCATCCAAGGGCATGCCGCGACCATCAATCACGCGACCTAATAATTCGGGACCGAGTTGTACCAAAGGCGTATGACTAAGAACACGTACAGTATCGCCAGGGCCAACACCCGCGGGCTCACCCAATGGCATTAAAAACAAAACATTGTCACTAAAACCCACCACTTCGGCTTCGACACGATGACCATGCTTGCCCACCACTTCGCAACATGCACCCAAAGGTGCCATCACGCCGCGCGTTTCAAGCGTTAAACCGACGAGTCGAACCAGCGTGCCACTTCTCTGCGGCAAAGGCGCACGAACATGGGCGATACATTGCTCGACCTCTTGTGCAAAATCAATCATAAAATTTAACTGCCTCGAATCATGTTGCGCAAGACGCGAGCCACACGGTCTTTGTCGTGATCAGCAATCATGCGCATCACCATCACCTTGTCTTCGTAGCTATTACCACTCAATAACTCAGGCGGTATAACAGGTGCTTTCTTTGTTTCTGCCTGCATGCGTTTGCGCATGTCTGCCAAAGATTCGCCCGCATCCTCTTCAGTAGGTTGTGCTCTTGGCTTGTTAGCCTCCATCACTACTGCGTGCGCGGCGGCGGCGATTGCATCCATTCGTTCTTTTTCAGCTTGCGTTTCTTGCGCGATTCTTTCTTCTTCGATTCTGCGTTGTTCTTCTTCGGCAGCAGCAAGAGCTATTGCGGCCTCTTCTTCTTCGCGTTTGATTCTGGCTGCTTCTTTAGCTTGTTCTTCTGCCAACAATTTGGCTTTGAATTCTTCGAGGTCAGGCAACACCAAATCGGGATGGTTGGCCATGAACAATGCTAAATCGGGATTGTCATAAAAATGTTTGATGGGTGGATGATTCCAAGCGTCAAATGCAGCCTGACTGGCGGCCAATGCCATTTCATCAATCGTCACTTGATTGACATCTTTTCGAACCAGTGCCATCAGCATCGGTTTGACGATAAAAAGTATAAACAGCAAACACATCACTGTACGCAATCCAACATTGAATAGATCAATCATTTGATCCCCCTGGATTTGACTTGTCAAATGAAAGAGGACGCGCTGCTAAGTCTTGCACGTCGGTCTCACGCTGAGACAAAGGTTTTTTCATAAGTGTCGATTTTTCGCGCCATACCTCGGGCTGACCCAGCAAGCGTTCAGCCATGGTTTGTAAACGGTTTTGAATTAAATCTTCAATTTGTGTTTCGTTGGCAATCACACGCACACTTCCTGATTGCAATTGCGACGATGCAATTACGTGTATACCTTGAATAACGTCTTCGCCCATTTCTTCTAAACGCGCTTTGTCTTGTGGGTGCAATTCAACCGTGATCATGGATTTGCCATGGTTCTCTAATTCATCTAAACACCGTTGGACTAATCGAACAATCGATTGACCTGATAAATTGAGCTCACCCAAGACCAATTGCTCTGCAATATGAACCGATAAACGTTTGAGCGGTTCAAACATTTGGTGTGCGTTTTCAGATAAATTTTGCATCTTGCTACCAATCTCTTGAAACATTTTTTTGTCTTTTTCTAACTGGGCAAGTAATTCTGTTTTTTGACTGTCAAGGGCTTGATTCAACTCTAGTGCGAATTGCTCGCGAAGTTCTTCACGAATGCGCATCTCAGTATCTGCACTGCCTTTGGCAATACCTTCTTCAATGCCTTGAGCCAGACCTTCTGCTTTGCCTTGTTCAATGCCTTGTGCTAAACCTTGTTCAATTCCCAGAGCAAGACCTTGCTCAATCCCTTGGACGACACCTTGATCAATACCCTGGGTCAAGCCTTGTTGAAACGATTCTTGTCGAATCTCTTCTAGCTTTTCTTCATCCATGGCATGCGCATTGGCTTGGGCATTGGAATCTGTTGAAGATTGACTTTCTATTACATCGCTTGGCATTAAATCAGAATCGTTGGCATGATGCTCATCTGTACTTGCATCTTGTTCGAATAGGTTTGTATCCGTCGATTGAAATTCACCCACGTGAATAGTTTCAATTTCAACGGGTCTCACGCCAAACGCTTCAATTTCAAATCCGTCATCAGTATCAAATACACGCGCTTCTTCTGGCGCAGACAAGGTGCGAAATCGATTTTGTTTGTAATCAACTTGGGGCAAACGATCCCACGCCTCGTTCGCATAAGACTTAGGCTTTTGCGTGGGTTGAAGCAATGAGGAATTAGCCCACACCTTGACCGAATCGACAAAATCGCGATTAAACAAAGTCTGCACCTCCGAGCATCAAGTCGCCCGCGTCGGCCAACTTGCGCGCTTTGCGCATAATGAGTTTTTGCGCCTCTTCCACGTCAGACATGCGCATGGGTGGCAAAGTTTCCATTTCATCTTTAAACATACCGCGCGCACGCTCTGACATGTTGTCCAAGAATCTGGCGTTGACTTCTTCGCTGGCGGCCTTGAGCGCCTTCATCAACAAGTCAGGCTCCACATTACGCATAATAGTTTGAATACCCTTGTTGTCGACTGAAACCAAATTCTCAAATGTAAACATGCTGTCTTGAATTTTTTGCATCAATTCGGGATCGATGGTCTCTAGTTCAGTCATCACCGAACTCTCTACATCTGTCTTACTCATATTCATGATCTCTGCTGCAGCTTTAACACCACCAAAACTCGATGATTTAGCAGAGGAGTTTTTAGAGAACTGCATTTTCATAATAGCTTCGAGTTCGGCCATCGCAGAAGGTTGAACCGAATCCAAACTGGCCACGCGTTGAATCACTTCAGCACGCAATTCAAGAGGCAAATAAACCATCACCTCAGCCGCCACTTCACTTTCAAGCAATGACAAAATAATGGCAATCACTTGTGGATGTTCTTGATGAATCATCTCTGCAATGGATCGCGCATCCATCCAACTTAAAATTTCTAATCCTTTGGTGCCTTGTCCTGGGTTAATTCGATTCATGACTGAATTGGCTTTGTCGTCGCCTAGAGCACGTCGCAACACTTTTTCAACATACTCAGGACCACCCAAACTCAAACTGGTTTGTTTCTTCAATCCCTCAACAAACTGGTCAAGTACGATGTTGACTGCATTTTGAGATAAATCGGCAGCCTCCACCATCGCAGCACCCAAGGCTTGTACCTCTTTAGGATTTAAATATTTGATGATGTCTGATGCGGCGTCCTCGCCTAACAAAATCATCAGCACTGCTGCACGTTGCGTTGACGTCATTGCCGTCATTTCTGCACGCAACTCTGGTGACCAAGTTGCAGTATTTAAGCTATCGATTGAATCAGCCATTTTTATTCCTTATATCTTGATTCAAATTAATCTGGTTTGATCATGTTCTTCATCACTGCAGCAACCTTGCCAGAGTTGTCAGCGAAGATCATTCGAATCAGTGCAACCTTATCTTCATAAGTGTTGGCGCCATCAAGCAGTTCGGTTGGAATCGTTGGTTTCTTAGGTTTATGTACTGACATACGTGCTTTGATGTCATCCAATGATTCACCTTCTTGAGGCACGACTTCTTCAGCTCCAACCAATGCAGCGGCAGCTTCGGCGGCCTCTCTTGCAACTCTGGCTTCTTCTTCAAGTTTGCGTGCAGCGGCCATCGCCTCGTCTGCAATGCGTTGTGCTTCGGCTTCTGCTGCAAGGCGAGCTGCTTCTGCAGCTTCTTCGCGTTCGAGTTTTTCTCTGGCGGCTTGTGCGGCAACCAATGCCACAGCTTCGGAGATTCGCTCTGCTTTGAGGCGTTCGGCAGCGGCAGCTTCTCTGGCAGCGGCTTCTGCAGCTGCAGCAGCAATTGCAACAGGATCGAACTCGGGCTTTGTGAGCTTGCGAACCATGGGTCGCACCACAAAGAACAAGAAGAGTAAGAATAATAGTGCAACCACCAAACTATTGGCAATAGCCACAACGCCTTCATCTTTGTACCAAGGCACAAAGTCGGGGTCAATCTGTGGCTCAAAACGTGTAGCAACAACAGTCACCACGTCACCACGCTCTTCGCTAAATCCAACAGCACCGCGAACCAACTGATTCAAACGGTCGAGTTCTTCTTGTGTATAAGGAATGGTTGTAGGGGGGGCTGAGCCGTCTGCAGGCTTTTCAATTTTTGTTCCTGCTGGAATGGGGCGTTCATTGATTAAAACACCGACGCCCAACTTTTGAATATTACCCATCGCGCTCTTGACATGACGGACTGAGCGATCGAGCTCGTAATTTTTTGTGCTTCGCGCAATAATTTGCGTTCCCTTTTCGGAAATACCTTTGGTGGGGTTCGATGATGTATCGCCCACAGCTGCAGGGTTTGCAGGCGGATTGGGCGGTGTATTGGATAAAGATCCTGGAATACCAATCGCATCTTTGAGCATGTTGCGATCTTCAACATACAACTCGGAACGTGTTTTGGGTCCTTTGTCGCGCACATCAAAATCTTCGGTTGTGATTTCTTGCTGATTAAAGTCAAGC
>RFYV01000046.1 GCA_009921265.1 Betaproteobacteria bacterium
CTAATTTCTATTTTATCTGCTTGACGGCTATATTAGCAGTTGTATCAACTCACTCAATACTTGACGTTGTGATTCTCTGTTAATTTTCCCGCAATCTCATGTGCCTTGCGTCTCAGTAGCACATGCCCATAGTAGTCTTCAATCATTTTGACGCTAGTACTCAAGTGCTCACTCAGTGTGTGCACACTCATTCTGTTGTAAGCAAGTGCCAAGGTTGCATACGTGTGCCTCAAACTGTACAGCGTCCTTGGCTTGTCTGTGCGTGAGTGCTTCAACAACTCCAAGCTCTCAAGCAGTCTTTTGAACATTCTGCCAAATTTGCTTGTCATGTAGTCACCACTCAAGCCCGCATCTCTAAACACATACTCGTCCACACGCTTTGCAACGAACTCTTCAAATGTCATGCGAGCGTACTTGGGGTTGTACTTGCGAAGTCTATCCAAGTACCTAACCACGCTGTGCCTTGCTATCACTTCACGCTTGCCAGTTTTGCCACTGACATCAATTGCCAAGTACCTTACACCTTGTTCGTAAAAGAACTTTATGTTCTTCCATTTAATGCTCATGCCTTCAGTACCAGCCCTAATGCCAGTATTTGCAAGCACCAACACATACTCACGCAATATCTGTCTCAGTTCACGCTCGTTGCCTTGTCTTGCTTGCCTAAGCCACTGACGCATGCCTTTGTAAAGCAATGTGTACTCTTCAATGGTGAAGTCGTCACGCTTGTGTGACTTGACGCCATCGTTCACAAGCAAGGGCACTTGAATTTTTGCCAAGTAGCCACGCTTGAGTGCTTCGTCAAACACTCTGTTTAGTGCAGAGTTGTGGTTGTTGATAACGCTTGCACTTGGCTCACGCTTCATTTCTTGTATACGCCACCTTGCGAACTTGAGTATGAGAGCGTGGTCAACCTTGTCAATGTTGTAGTTGCCAAAAAAAGGTATCAAGTAATTGTTTATAACTTGAGTGTAGGTTTCGTATGTGACTTTGCCTTGCTTTGCCTCAGTCAGCTCATCCATGCTCCTTATTGCCAAGTTCGCCACAGCCTTAAAACGCTTGTTGTTTGGTGGCAACGAGTTGCGTTCTCTAAACGTGCTGTCTGCATAAATCTCCACAGCAGTTGACTTGGCTTTTTTCAGCACAGTTTGCTTGGTAGTCTGCCTATGCCACTTGCCATATACCTTGTAGCGTAAATGCCAAAACGGCGTTCCCTCGCGTTTGTACAGCGTGGCTTTGCCTTCAAGTATGTGTACTGTGTGTTCTGCTTTGGGTGGCATATGCAAGTTTTGGGCTAAAAAGCGTGAACTTGAGTATAGCGACGTTGATGTATTTTGTGCAACGACTGTGCAACGGTATTTTAGGTGTAGTTATTTTGTTTTAAACCGCTGGAAACCCGCATAAGTAGGGTGGTGCCCGAGGCCGGAATCGAACCGGCACGCCCGTTATTCACGAAAGCGGCGGATTTTAAATCCGCTGTGTCTACCAATTTCACCACCCGGGCACTGGACATATTGTCGAACAAAAAACGACTGATTTAACGAATGAACCGATAAAAATAAAAAAAATTACTTTGTAACAGGTTTTTCGGTCAAACTGACTTTTTTGGGCGCAGATGGGGGAAGCAAAACTCGTGAGCCCTGAAAATAAATTTGAATATGTTCTAAATCTTGACTGGCAACTACCCAAGGTCCTTTTCCATATGTGCTTTGTCCCATATTGGGTTTGAGGTCTAACTTTGTTATTTTTTGCTCACCGTCTTCAACACAAACCGATAATTCTTTGTTTGTAACAAAATAGACGTACGTACCAGGCTTGTTAATACTGAGGGGCTCAACTGGAACTGCAGCATTGGCTTTTAAGTGATCACATGCTGTAGATGCTGTTGTTGTCGCGGCAACTACAGTCGGCGTTGAAGGCTGTGATGCGGGCACGGGCTCTGGCTTGCGTATAGGTGTCACCGCAGTTGCAAGCGTCTCTTCTTTGGCTGGCTTAGCAATAGGAATAATGATTTCTTCAACAACAATTTGAGGCGCACTGGATTCAACTTTAGACGCGGAATTTGCAGAAGCATCAGTAGAAATAGCAGATGATGTAGAACTTGGAAACCAACCCGCGATGGTTTGGTAAACATCATTAGGCCCTATATAAATAATAATGGCCGCAATAAAAATAATAACAGCGCCCCATCGCATCAAAGGAACAGAGTCTGTGTAAACAACACCCGCCTCAGGAAAACGAGATTTGTTTTCAGATAAACGCACGATGTCATCAATGACATTTTTTTCGAAAACTTTTTTTCCTGAATCGATAAGCGGGTTTGTTTCAGGAACCTGCTTGAGTATGCGCAAAATTCGTCTGACCGCTTGCGCTCTGATTTCTGGGGAATAAAAAGATTCTTCAAGACCCGATTCAATTTGTTGCAATTGCTCAATGGACAATGTGGCCTGATGCGCCAATTCAGCAATATCCAAGCCCATTGCAAGACGCAATTGCTGAATATGTTTGCCGATATCTTGTTGCTCAGTTGACATCGAAGTCCAATTGGAATAAGTCAAGTCAGAAGGTATTAACCCAAGCCATGCAGTCTAAAGTATTTATATCTAATTGGCCACCATCATCCGCCATAAAAAATGTAAATTTTTTAATTTTTGTTAAAAAAAGCCCTCAAGCCCGCGATTTGCTGCCCTATCAAGCCCTGCCCCGCATATTTGGGGTTTTGCGCACTGGGTCGCACGCCCGTGGGTTCGTCGTGATTATTAAAAAGAGCAGTCCCAAAAATCATATCCCACCAAGGAAACAAAACTCCAAAATTATGACCACCCAATATTTGACCAGGGGACTCGTGGCCTACGCCAATGGCATGGTGCAGGCGATGAAATTGCGGGCTAATCAGTAGCTTGCTCAACAACGAGGCGCCACCAATACGCACATTGGCGTGCTGAAAACTCTCGATTAATTGCGTCAAAGCCACCATCGCCACGTATTGCGTGGGGGCCAGCCCAAGGGCTTGCGCTAAAACGGCGGCAATCACGGCATTGATCACGTCATCCAACAAATGATTTCTGTTGTCGCTCCACAATGTCATTTGCGTTTGCGAGTGATGCAAGGCATGCAAAGACCACCACCGAGGACAAAAATGTTGTGCACGATGAATCCAATAATTGGCGAAATCAAAAATCACCAAATAAATACAAAAACTCACCCAACCCACATCACTCACGCCTGGCCATAAATCATCAAAATGCCATGTGGGCAATCCCAAAACGCGCAAATAGCCAAAAATATTTTCTAAGACAGGTTCTAAAGAAAAGAAAAGAACCAATCGAAAAATTCCAAGTCGATGAATCAATGTATAGATCACATCGACACCCACAGCGCTAGAAAATGTTGATTTTTCAACAGGTAATATTTTTTCAAGCGGCACAAGTATGCCTATCATCACAATCAGTTGAATCAACCCAATTAAAAACCAACCCGTTGCGTCAAAGGCCAAGCCCATAAGGTGACCCATGCCCCAATCAAACACAAACTGCTTGACCCATTGCTCAAAAACGCATGAGTGAATTTTTAAAAAAATATCGGTCAAATAATCCATGCTTATTTTTTCTGCGATTGTTTAATCCACCCGCTGTACATGGGGTGTTCACGAAGCGTTCTAAAACAAAATCCTTTGGATTGAAGCCCTTCAATCAATGGCTTCAACACGGCGGGTGCCCACGGATCGCGACGCGACCATATTCCTAAGTGCGCCATCAAAATATCACCCGCACGAATATCTTTGAGTGCATTGCTCAGTAATTTGGAATTGGGAAATTGTCGACCGTCGAGTTCATCGCCTAAAAACCCCGCATCTGCCCAACCCACATGCGCGTATCCACATTGACGCGCGGCATTGAGTAATGCGCTCGAATGCTTCCCACCTGGAGCTCTAAATAACGGCAAGGGCTTCACGCCTGTGATTTCTTGTAAACGATTGCTGGCTTTGTCAAGTTGCTCGCAGTATTGTTTGGCGTCAAAAACAAGTTGATGCTTTTTTTTCATGCCCGCTGTGGGCATCACCAAAAAACGCCCATCGGCTAAATCGGATTTCCAATACACGTGATCGTAAGTGTGAGAAGCAAAATCATGGCCCTCTGCAGCACGCGCCTTCCACCACGAAGCCCAATAATCACCCAGCGTACCGTCACCTTCTTGCGTGACTTCATCGGCGGCAAAAAAAGTAACTTTGACTTGGTGTTTTTTTAAAACATCGGCAATGAGGGGTGCAACACCCATATGTCCCGTATCAAAGGTAAGATAAAGAGGCTTGTCACACGACGACGTTTGAGCTGTTGCCCATCCCATTAAAAATAAAAAAGGGAGGCAATAAAATTTATTGACGCTTTGCGTGATCCAATGTCCAAATGCCATGGGGAGATTTACCTACTTTGATTTGACGAATCACTTTTGCAGATTCTAAATCGACAACGGTGACTTTTCCAATCCACCTCGAAGAAATGAAAAGTAATTTTCCATCGCCCGATACTTCAAGACAATCGGGACCACCTGGTGCAGGATAAGTATTGACCACTTGAAAATTTACATAATCAATTTTGCTCACCGTGTTGGCCACACGATTGCTCACCAAAACGTGTTTGCCATCGCCCAATGCTCTAAACGCATGCGCGCCCTCGCCCGTAGGAATGGACTTGACCCATTTGGCAGGATTGCTGGTTAAATCAAAGACCTGAACTTCTTTAGCACCTGTGAGTCCGACCAACACATGCTTATCGTCGGGCGTTCCAAAAACATCGGCGGGCATGGGCCCCGTTTTAATTCGCCACTTGATATTTTGTGTTGCTAAGTCAACTGCAATTAATTCATCGCTGTCTTGCATCGTTGCAAATACGGTGGTGCTCTTGCTATCGATCCACAAATGACTCGGTGTTTTACTCGACGAAATACGTTTGGCCAATTGCAAATGGGTGCCGTCCCATTTGTAAAAATCAATGTGATTGAGACGATTGGCAACAGTTACAAACCATTTCATATCGGGTGAAAAACGCAGTTGATAGGGGTCAAGCGTACCCTTGATGACTTTTTGTACCTGCGCAGTTTTAGGATCGATGAATGTGAGCGAGTCGGATGCGGCATTGGCAACGATCACTGATTTTTCGTCGGGCGTGAGATATAAGTGATGCGGCTCTTTGCCCGTTGCAATTTTTTGCGTCATAGACCAAGTGAGGGGATCAATCACGCTGACATTGGCGTCGCGCGAGTTGAGTACAAAAATAGGATTGACCGTTTGCGCAGTGGTTGCCAACGCAATTACACACAAACCCAAAGAGCGCGCCAAAAAACAAATAATAGACTTCATATGACATAAGTGTACCTTTGCAAATTGCTATTTTGACCCTTCAATTAATAAAACCTTAAAATTTGAAGATGAAATTGATTCAAGTCAACGGTGTCGGGTTGGAAATTCAACTCATCACGCCCACCCACTTCGATAGCGATCGCGCGCCTTTGGTGTTTTTGCACGAAGGTCTGGGTTCTGTCGCTATGTGGAATAGCAAAAACGGTAACTGGCCCGAACAAGTGTGCGAGATCACACAACGCCGTGGCGTGGTGTATTCTCGAAAAGGGTATGGTCAATCCCAATCGATTGAAGATGTGCGTGGTGCTAATCGATTAAAGCCCGATTATTTGCATCAAGAGGCGTGGAGTGTATTGCCTGCCTTGCTCCAAGCGTTACATATGGCGCCGCCTGTATTGTTGGGTCACTCCGATGGTGCCAGCATCGCATTGCTTTATGCATCCAAATTCAACTTCAGCGCATGTATTGCCATCGCACCGCATGTGATGGTGGAAGAAATTTCCTTGCAATCGATTGCAAAAGCAAAAGATGCATTTATGTTTGGCGATTTACGCGCGCATCTTCAAAAATTTCATGCCAATGTGGATGTGGCGTTTTGGCAATGGAACGATGTGTGGTTATCAGAAGAGTTTCGTCAGATGGATTTGCGGCCCGATTGTCAACGCATTACCTCGCCTGTATTGGCGATTCAAGGTTTACAAGACCCTTATGGAACGGTCGAGCAAATCAATCAAATCCAAATACACAATGACATGATTGAAAGACTCACGATAGACAATTGCGGTCACTCACCGCACCGCGAGCAATCCCAATTAACTCAACAAGCAATTATTCAGTTTTTAAAAGATACGCCTTAGTTTTTCATCCACAGCTGTTGAATGTCTGCTGCGCTTAACCATCGCCATTGTCCAGGTAATAAATCGGTGGGCAATTGCAAGTTGCCGATGCGCGAACGATGCAATCTCACCACGTGATGACCCACTGCTGCGAGCATGCGTTTGACTTGATGGTATTTGCCTTCTGTGAGCGTTAACTCCAAATGTTTGGGCTCGATCAATTTGCAATCATGCCCTTTGACGGGCTTGGGGTCATCATTGAGCACCACACCCAAACTTAATTTTTCACAAACGGTTGCTGACATTTCGTTTTCTGTGATGACTTGATACACCTTGGGCACATGATGCTTGGGTGAACTCATGCGATGAATAAATTGACCGTCATCGGTAAGTAAAAGCAGACCCGTGGTGTCTTGGTCGAGTCGACCCACGGCTTGCACCCCTTGAACCGCGCTTTTAACGGGTCGTTGCCTCAAAGGCGTAGGCAACAAACTGTAAATACTGGGCCAGGTCGACGGCTTTTGTGAGCATTCGGTGCCCGTTGGCTTATGCAACATCAAATAAGCCTTTGAATAATAAAACCAATGAGCGCCTTGCACTTCAAAGGGCATGGCCTCTTCTATCGCCAAAATCTGCCCAGGATCGTAAGTATTTAACCACTCGCCCGCCTGCATATAAGCAACATAGCCCTGCTCAACCAGTCCTGAGCAAATCCTGCGCGTGCCAAATCCTTGCGAAAAAAGCATTTCTTGCAGACTCATTGTTAAACTGGGCATGAGCAAGTCGTCCCTCAGGTTGTGATCAAACGCTATTGTGCCTTGACTTCAAAAAAATGGACAAACCCTCTTTCAACTCTTGCTCGATTGTGAAACAATCCAACATTCCAACAAAGTGATCGTTATGCAAGCCGTTACGCATCTGAACACGCAAAGATTTCATCATTTTTTAGCCGAACTTACTAGGCTCATTGATAGCCACGCCGACGAAGCTCATATCATTCAAAAGGGCAGTACAATTTTGTCGGAGTTGATTGCGCACGACGATTGGCTCGCTTCCGAACACGCGCAACCCCATCCCCAACATTACCAACAATTTTTGTTGTATGCCGATCCACAAGACCGCTATTCGGTGGTGAGTTTTGTTTGGGGCCCCGGTCAAGCAACACCTATTCACGATCACACCGTGTGGGGATTGATTGGTATGTTGCGCGGCTCCGAAATCACGCAACCCTATGCGCGAATGGCTGATGGTCGATGGGCACCTGCAGGTTTAAAAATTGAAATGTTGCCAGGCGATGTTGAAGCTGTGTCACCACGCATCGGCGACGTTCACAAAGTAGAAAATGCATTGCGTGATCAAACATCGATCAGCATTCATGTGTATGGCGCCAATATTGGAAAAGTAGAGCGTCATGTTTATTTGCAAGATGGCGCACGTAAACCTTTTATTTCGGGCTATAGCAATGTGCAAGTTGTGCAAACACCAACAATAAACCCAGCGCCTACTGTCATGGTTCAACCAAGCCCTGTAATGCGCGCGCCTGTTGCTCAGACCATCGCTGTGCAACCCGCCGTTTTTCAGCCGCCAGTTGCTCAAGCTTCGGTCATTAAAGCGCCCAACATCAAACCTGCGATGCCTCCCGCACCCGCTACCATTTATGCCAATGCGCACGGTTTAGAGCTCATCAACACAGCGAGCGTCAAACAGTCTCTCATCGATAAAAAAGAAATCGCACTTGTTGATGTGCGCGAAGAAGATCCATTCGCACAATGCCATCCCTTGTTTGCAGTTAATATGCCGATGGGTCGTATCGAAGCCGATGCATGGAGACGCATTCCTAGGCGTGATACACCGATTGTGATTTATGACGGCGGCGAAGGATTGGCCGTTCACGCAGCACTACTTTTTAAACGCATCGAATACACCAACGTTAACTTGCTAGATGGCGACTTAGCGGGATGGGCGGCAGCTGGTGGCGAATTATTCAAAGACGTGAATGTACCCAGTAAATCATTTGGTGAATTGGTAGAAGCCAAACGTCACACACCTTCTTTATCTGCACAAGAAGTCAAAGCATTGATCGATCAAAAAGCAGACATCGTGGTGCTTGATGTGCGACGCTTTGACGAATACCAAACCATGAGTATTCCGGGAGCAATCAGCGTACCTGGTGGCGAATTGGCTTTGCGCGCTCGAACGATTGCTCCCAATGCGTCGACTCGAATCATCGTTAATTGTGCTGGACGCACACGCAGCATCATCGGCACACAAACACTGATTAATTCAGGCATACCCAACCCAGTGGCGGCTTTGCGCAATGGCACGATTGGTTGGACATTGGCCGGACAAGAATTAAAAAAAGGCGCTGATTTGCAATTTATAGAGCTCAATGAAGAAGATCGAAAAAAAGCAGTCACCTCTGCATTTGCGATGATGATTCGAACGGGCGTTCAGCGCATCACGCAACAAGAATTTTTAAAACTCAAACAACAAAGCGATCGCAATACGTATTTGTTTGACGTACGATCAGTCGATGAATTTTTGCAAGGTCATTTGCCAAACGCCATCAACGCACCTGGCGGTCAATTGGTTCAAGAAACCGATCACCAAGTCGCCGTCAGAGGCGCGCGCATTGTTTTGTACGACAGCGACATGGTGCGCGCACCCATGACAGCATCTTGGTTGTCTCAAATGGGTTGGGATGTTTGTGTTCTCACCGATGTACAGGCCAATCAATTACAAACAGTGCCTGAACAACAAACACAACAATTGCCACCGCCTGTTGAAGAGATCAAAGAGGTAGACGCTGCGACACTCAAAGAATGGCTAGCCAATCGCAACAATCTCACGGTAATAATTGATGTAAGCGATAGTGTAACGTATGTCAAACGACACGTTCCTGGTGCGTGGTGGTTGTTGCGCTCACAAATGGAGCAAGACTTCACACGCGTACACAAAGCCAATCGTTATGTACTCACGTGTTCTGATGGCAAAGCGTCACGCTATGCGGTTGCTGATTTGCAAAAATTAGTACGCCCAGGTGTAGAAGTGTTTTGCCTCACTGGCGGAAATGAATCGTGGCTAGAACAAGGTTTTAGCACACAACTGGGCGAATCTTATGTGGCCAGTCCTCTTATAGATCGTTACAAAAGGCCTTACGAAGGTACCAACAATCCAGTTGAAGCGATGCAAGGCTATTTGGATTGGGAATTTGGGTTGGTTGAGCAGTTGCGCAAAGACGCAACGCATGGTTTTAAAGTAATTTGATTTAAAAAAATCAAAGTTGTGTTGACCTTATGCTTTTTTATTCAAGGAGTTTGATGATGTTTAAACGACTGATTTCATTGTTTCTATCAACTGGATTTGTAAGTTTGTTGGCCCTCGGCGGTTTGGCAATCAACACGCATGCCAAAACCCTCAAATGGGCAGCTCAAAATGATATTTTGACGCTCGACCCGCATGCGCAAAATCATGCCACAACCAACAACATCGTTGGCCACGCCTACGAAGGTTTGGTGCGCTACGATAAAAATTACAAACCTGAGCCCGCTTTGGCCACGAGTTGGACAACGACCAGCCCCACACGCTGGCGTTTTAATTTAAGAAAAAATGTAACGTTTCATGACGGCACACCCTTTACTGCCGATGATGTTATTTTTTCATTTGAGCGTATCAAGCAACCTCAAGGAACTTTGCAAATTTATGTGAGTGGTGTCAAAGAGATTGTCAAAGTAAACTCTTACGCAATTGATGTGGTTCTCGACAATCCTAATCCTATTTTGCTCAATAACTTCACGACGTTTTACATCATGAGCAAAAAATGGGCATCTGCAAATAATTCAGAAAAAGTTCAAGACTACAAAGCTGATCAACGCTTGGTGATGTCAGCCAATAAATCTTGGTGGGGCAAAATGCAAGGCAACGTCACTGACGTTGTTTATACACCCATAAAATCAGACCCCACACGCATTGCAGCCTTGATTGCAGGCGATGTGGACGCTGTTACAGACTTGCCGACGCAAGACGTTGCACGCCTCAGAAGCAACTCCAATCTTTTTGTATTAGATGGACCAGAAGTTCGCACCATTTTTATTGGTCTTGATCAAGGCAGCGACGAACTTAAATATGGATCGAGCGGCCCCAATCCTTTTAAAGATATTAGAGTAAGAAGAGCTTTGAACATGGCAGTCGATCGTGCCACGATTCAACGCACCATCATGCGCGGTCTTTCAATCCCTGCAGGCTTGATGATTGCTCCTGGCGTTAATGGTTACAGTACAACTGCAGATAAGTCTATGCCGTTTGATATTGAAGGTGCGAAAAAATTATTAGCTGATGCTGGGTTTCCGAATGGATTTGAATTCACACTCGATTGCCCCAACAATCGATACGTGAATGACGAAGAAATTTGTCAAGCTGTCACTAACATGTGGGCCAAAATCAATGTTCGCGTCAAACTCAATACACAACCCTTTGGACCTTACATCGCCAAAGTTCAAAACTTTGACACCAGTGCGTATTTATTAGGATGGGGCGTTGCAACCTATGACGCTTTGTATTCTTTGCAATCGCTTATTCGTACGCGAACAAGTGGTTCTGACGGCAATTTCAATTTCGTCAAACTCAGTAATGCCAAAGTGGACGCTCTTATTGATCGGTCTAAAACCGAAACCAACAAAAAAAATCGGGATCAGTTATTAACTGAGGCCTTAGCTATTACGCGTGATGAAGCTTTGTATGTGCCTATTCACCATCAAATGCGACCATGGGCGATGAAAAAGAGTGTGGCCATGACTCACAACTCCAATGACGCGCCCAAAATGATGTACGTCACGATCAAGTAACGGCGTGACACGCAATTTGAATTCTACCCATCGTTCGTAATGCAGGTCTTTCTTGCTTGCAACGATCGGTGGCTTGCGGACAGCGAGGATGAAACGTACATCCCGAGGGCGGATTCAGAGGATTGGGGACTTCGCCTTGCACGGGTGTACGTGCGCGTCCAGTGTCTCTTAACTTTGGAATGGCTTCAAGCAACATACGCGTATAAGGGTGTTGCGGATTTAAAAATAATTGATCGGTTGGCGCCAACTCTACCAATCGACCCAAATACATCACACCGACGCGATCACTCACGTGTCTTACAACAGCTAAGTTGTGCGAAATAAATAAATAAGTAAGGTCATGTTGTGTTTGCAAGTCTTGCATGATATTGAGCACTTGCGCTTGCACGCTCACATCCAAAGCCGAGGTTGGTTCATCGCATACTAAAAATTCGGGTTGCGTGGCCAACGCACGGGCAATTGAAATGCGTTGTCTTTGTCCACCCGAAAATTGATGCGGATATTTAATGCGATCGATTGGATTCAAACCAACTTTACTTAAAAGCTCACCCACGCGTTGCTCTATGTCAGTGGCGTTACTCATGAGCCCGTGTTCAAGCAAAGGCTCAGCCACAATATCTTGCACGTGCCAACGCGGATTCAAACTCGCGTAAGGGTCTTGAAAAATCATTTGAACGCGTCGACGCAATTGCAATGCTCGGGGTGAGCGATAACACGCATGCACATCAACACCTTGTAATTTAACAGACCCTTGTGTGGGCTCATACAAACCCACCAATAATTTGGCGATGGTACTTTTGCCGCAACCCGACTCACCCACCAAAGCCAAGGTCGTGCCTTGTTCGATTTGAAAACTCACGCCATTAACGGCAATTAAATTTTGTTTAGGCTTTCCCTCAATCAATCGATTCAAAAAAGACGCAGACACGTCGAAGTGTTTGCTTAAACCCTGCACATCAATGAACGGCGCAGATGTACTCATACGCCCTCCTTCGCCACCAGCCAACAAGCGGCTTGTGTAGCACCCGCATGCATTAGTTCCGGTCTATGTGTTTTGCATTGTTCGGTGTGCTTATCGCATCGCGGATGAAAAGCGCAACCCGATGGAATGGCGTTGAGTCGAGGCATAGCACCATCGATTTGATTCAATCGCTCGCGACTGTGAAAAATATCAGGAATCGAAGCCATCAAGCCAGCGGTGTAAGGGTGCGCTGGCGAATGAATCACATCGACCACAGGGCCAATCTCAACGATTCGCCCTGCATACATCACCGCAACACGATCGCATGTTTCTGCAATCACGCCCATGTCATGCGTAATTAACATCACTGCTGCGCCACGTTGTTTGCAAATATTTTTTAAGAGACTGATGATTTGCGCTTGAATCGATACATCCAATGCGGTGGTGGGTTCATCGGCAACAATGAGTTCGGGCTCTGCGGCCAATGCTAATGCAATCACCACACGCTGGCGCATACCGCCTGAGAATTGATGCGGGTAATAATGCAAGCGTTCTTCAGCCGCAGAAATCCCTGTCTCTTTGAGCAAATCAATCGCGCGTTGTTGCGCTTGTTGATGATTCATCGGCAAATGCGTTTGAATGGTTTCAATCAATTGCTGGCCCATGCTGTACAAAGGATTGAGCGATGTGAGTGGATCTTGAAAAATTGCGCCAATTTTTTTTCCACGCACGTGACGCATTTCTTCTTGATTGAGGTGATCGATACGTTGTCCGTGCAAAAGAATTTGCCCTTGCGATACACGGCCTGGTGTCTCTAACAATCCGATGATGGATGCACCTGTTAAAGATTTACCTGCGCCTGACTCTCCCACCACACCTAATATTTCGCCTTTTTCAATGGAAAACGAAATACCATCGAGTACGCGCAAATTGCCGCGTCGCGTCGGAAATTCAACCACCAAGTTTTGAACGTCAAGCAAAGCCATGGTTTTATTGCAATCTTGGGTTGAGTGCATCGCGCAACCAGTCACCCAATAAATTAATCGACAAAGAAATCAACACCAACATCAAGCCCGGAAAAATCGTGATCCACCATTCACCCGAAAATAAAAAATCATTACCAATGCGAATCAAAGTTCCAAGCGATGGAGACGTAGGCGGGGAGCCCACACCCAAAAAACTCAAAGTGGCTTCGGTAATGATGGCTGTTGCCACTTGAATTGTTGCCAACACCAATACAGGCCCCATCACATTGGGCAACACATGGCGACGCATGATGCGTAAGGACGATACACCAGTAACGCGCGCCGCTTGCACGTATTCTTTTTGACGCTCGACCATGGTTGAACCACGCACTGTACGCGCGTATTGAACCCAACCTGTGAGTGTAATCGACACAATCAATACGCCAAACGCCAACGCGTCATTAGCATTCGGAAATAATGCACGCCCAATTCCTGATATTAAGAGTGCGACCAAGATAGCAGGAAAAGAAAGCATCACATCGCAAACGCGCATGATAAAGGCATCTAAGATACCCCCCAAAAATCCAGCCAACAATCCCAATGTCACGCCGACGATCACCGATAAGAAAACAGAAGCCAATCCCACCAATAAAGAAATACGCGCGCCATACATCAGTGCAGACAAAATATCGCGACCTTGGTCATCGGTACCCAATAAATATTTAGGGTTGCTCCCCTCTTGCCAAATCGGTGGCAACAGTGAATCCGATAACTCTAATGCCACCATATCAAATGGATTGGTTGGTGCAACCCAAGGTGCAAACAACGCACAAAACAAACAGATAAAAGCAATCAATGCTGCAACCATCGCCATGGGTGAATGACGAAAGCTGTAACCCAAATCGCTATCCCACATGTTGTTCCAAGTTTGCATTTAAATATCTTCTCCCAAGGGCATCGCTGCTTCCACCAAACTCGCATGCAAAGCAGCGCCCAATGGCAAGATTGCATCATTAAAATCATATCGACTGTTGTGCAAGGGATAGGCGCCCGGGCCATTGACTTCACCTTGACCAATTCGAATATAGGCGCCAGGCTTGGCTTGCAACATAAAAGAAAAATCTTCACCACCCATACTCGGCGTCATGTTGCGCCACACGCGATCAACGCCCACTAGTTGCGTTGCAACATCGGCAACAAATTCAGCTTCGGGCACGGTATTAACTGTTGCTGGATACACATGCTCGTAAATGAGGTGTGCACTCGCACCAAAACCTTGTGCAATCGATGTACACAATTGCGTGATGCGTTGTTCGATTAAATTTTGAATCACATCTGAATACGTGCGCACGGTACCTACCAAAGTGACTTGACCTGGAATCACGCTCATCGCAATGGGATTACCACCTTGCAATGAACAAACACTCACCACAGCATGATCTAATGCAGATACGTTGCGAGACACCACACTTTGCAAAGCAGTGATGATGTGCCCCGCAACCAATACAGGATCGACGCCTTGATGCGGTCTTGCACCGTGTCCGCCTTTTCCTTCAATCACAATTTCAATTCGGTCGACCGCTGCTTGCATGGGACCTGGTGTCACACCAATCACACCCAAAGGTGTTTCGGGCGAATTGTGCTGCGCAAATAAAACTTCGCAAGGAAATCGATCAAACAATCCGTCTTCCATCATGGCTCTTGCGCCCGCATAACCTTCTTCACCGGGTTGAAAAATCAACGCTGCAGTACCGGTGAAATTGCGAGTCTCAACCAAATATCTGGCTGCACCCATCAACATGGCTGTATGTCCATCATGACCACAACCGTGCATCAATCCGTTTTTGCTCGACCTCCAAATGACATCGTTGTGCTCGTGCATGGGCAGTGCATCCATGTCTGCGCGTAGGCCCACCATTTTTTTGGAATGGCCTTTTGCTTTTTGTTTGCCATGAACCAATGCCACCACGCCTGTTTTACCAATGCCTGCGTGAACTTCATCCACGCCACACAACTTCAGTCCTTCAACGACGCGAGCTGATGTATAGACTTCTTCAAATCCCAATTCGGGGTTCGCGTGCAAATCACGACGAAACGCCGTGAGCTCTGGATGAAACTTGCTGATGTGTGCAAACGCACGACCCATTGCCATATGATGATGTGACATTAACCATGACCTCCCGTGCGCAAACGCGGATCAACTACAAAATAAAGTAAATCCACAATTAAATTAATGATTACAAAAATCAATGCAATCAAACACAAATAAGCAGCCATCACTGGGATATCTGCAAAAGTCACGGCTTGAATAAACAACAAACCCATTCCAGGCCATTGAAAAACAGTTTCGGTGATGATGGCAAATGCAATCAATGAGCCCAATTGCAAACCTGTGATGGTGATTACAGGCACCAAGGTATTGCGTAATGCGTGTCCAAAATAAATCGAGTTATTGGTTAAGCCCCGTGCACGTGCAAACTTGATGTAATCGGTGCGGAGCACCTCCAACATTTCAGAACGTACCAAACGCATGATCAGCGTCAATTGAAAAATAGCCAAAGTACAAGCGGGCAAAATCAAATGCTTAATGCCATCGACCGTAAACAAACCCGAAGACAATGTGCCCCACTTAACAACTTCACCGCGACCAAAACTGGGCAACCAACCCAAACCGACGGCAAAAATCAAGATCAACAAAATACCAATTAAAAAAGTGGGTAATGAAACACCGATGAGCGATATTGTCATAAAAAATTTAGTGATGACGCTGTCTTTTTTGAGTGCGCTATATACGCCCATCGGAATGCCCAAAGCCAATGCAAAAAAAGCAGCGACAAACGCCAACTCCAACGTAGCTGGTAAGCGCTCCAGGATTAATCGAGAAACTTTTGCGCCTTGACGTAAACTCAAACCAAACTCACCTTGAACCGCATTAATTAAAAAATGCCAGAACTGAATAAAAAAAGGTTGGTCAAGGCCTAGGTCTTTTCTTAATGCAATGATTTGTTCAGGCGTTGCGTCTTGACCCAATAAAAAGACAATAGGATCTCCCACATACTGAAACAGCATGAAAGAAAAAAAAGCCACCGCAACCATCACCAGTGTGGCTTGAATCAAACGGCGAAGAACAAATGCCAGCATGATTGATGAAGCAGTCGCCGCAAAGCGCCTTGTCAAATAACAGTCTGCCAGTTTAAACCGATTCAATCCCTTTAATGCGTGGGGGAATGCCCTTAGGAGCGGGTCTCCTATAAAATTAGTCATGACCAAACTCGCCGTTAGAAAACTCCTGATTGACCTCTCTACACCCTTTGATCGCCACTGGAACGGGGGCGATGCGTTTTCTTCGACGCTGTTTAACGCCTTGTCTATGAGTTTTCCAGCGGGCGAGCAGTTTTTTTTAGATTCGGTGCGCAATGGCTCTAAATTGCTACCAGCGGCTCAACAAACAGCCATGGCCGAAGAGATCAAAGGCTTTATCGGACAAGAGGCCACTCACCGACGCATTCACCAATTGATGAACGATCAACTGACAAAAATAGGTTACACCAATCTTTGGGAACAAAGAATCATTGATCGTCAAAAGCTATTGATCAATAAAGATTTACGTCATGCGGTTGCCATTACTGCGGCCACCGAACACCTCACTGCTTTATTTGCGCATTGGCTATTGAATCATCCCGAAATTTTAAAAAATGCAGACCCTCGATTGCGCACCTTGTGGATGTGGCACGCCAGTGAAGAGTCCGAACATCGAAGCACTGCGTTTGACGTTTATTTGGCGATGAACGGAAATTATGAATGGCGTGTTCGCATGATGCGTTGGGTAGCGTTTTATTTTTTAAGTGATTTGACTCAACAAGCGTTGCAACATTTGTGGAGAGACAAACAGTTATTTAAAGTGAACATCTATAAGCAAGGCTTTCGTTTTTTATTTGGATCGCAGGGTTTGATTTCCTCCAACTACCACGCATGGCGCGATTACTTCAAGCGCGACTTTCATCCCAGCCAACACGACGATCGTTTATCGCAGCAATGGTTAAAAGAAAATACCAACCTCTATTCGCTGGTGGGCAAAACGAGTTAAATATTTTTGAGCGTTTGCGATTGTTGAAATTCGCGCCACAACAAATACAAACCCGCAGCAACAACAATCAGTGTACCCACCACCATGAAATGATCGGGCACTTGATTAAATATAAGCCACCCAAGCAAAGTCATATAAATAATTTGTTGATACAAGAATGGGCCCAATACCGCGGCACTTGCATAACGGTGCGCGCTTGCAATGGCCCAATGACCAAATCCACCCAAGCACCCCGTCAATATCAACAACGACCATTGAAGCCAACCGTGAGGCATCTGCCATTGCCAAAGCGCAAAAGGTGCGAGTACCACAGATGCCACGAACGCTGACGTCCATTGTGTAGCGCCTGGATGATCATCGCGAGCTAATCGACGTGTCAAAATATTAAATGACGCGTACAAAATAGCGCCAATCACACACAACAAAATTGCAGGATGAAACGCTTCGGTGCCAGGTCGAATAATCACGAGCACACCGACGAATCCAATAAAAATGGCGATCCAGCGCCCCGTATCTATTTTTTCTCCAAACCCAATCACAGAAATAAGCGCAATCAAAATCGGCACAGAAAATTGAACCGAACCCGTTTGTGCCAACTGTAAATATTGCAAAGCCCAAAAATTAGTACCCGTCATTGTGGCCAACATCAAGCCACGTATGATTTGCCATTTGGGATGCTTGGTTTTAAAAAGACAAAGCCCGAGTTGCGGCACGAGCACCCCACCTGTAATGACTGTGTGTAAAAAAAATCGCACCCACACGACTTGCACCACAGGCAACGACAACACCAACCATTTAGCGACACCGTCCAAAGACGCAAACATAAGGGTGGCTAAAGAAAAGAAAGCGATGCCGATGCGCCGATTTGCCGACGTATCAAGCTGAAGTTGTGACATAAATACATTTCATCAAGACTAGAGCATAACAAGATTGTCCATAACGCATGTGATGCCGTTATCATTTGCGATTACTCCAGCATTTTTAGGACCTCACCATGCTCGACCCCCAAGCACAAGCGCTTTTACAACTCATGAAAGACAGAGGCGTCGCGCCTGTTCATACGCTCACACCAACGCAAGCACGCCAATACGCCAGAGATCGTCGCACTTATACACAACCCCCGCCCCCCCAATTGGCAGATGTGCGCGAGCACACCATCACGCACGGTGCTGTGAGTTTTGCAGCGCGCTCCTACCATCCAGAAAAAAATCCATCACACGCATTACCTGCTTTGTTGTACTTGCATGGTGGTGGTTGGACCATCGGAGACCTTGATACCCATGATGTGTTGTGCAGAAGTTTGTGCGAGCAAGCGCATGGCGTGGTCATTTCTTTGGATTACCGAATGGGACCAGAGCATAAATTTCCTGCCGCTTATGAAGACACCATTGCGGGATACGATTGGTGCATTCAACACGCCAAACAATTGGGCATCGACCCGCATCGCATTGCCGTTGGAGGTGATAGCGCAGGCGGCAACCTGACTGCGGCTGCTTGTTTGGGCCTAAAAGGCAGCGCCATCGAGCCCTGTTTTCAATTACTGATCTATCCTGCTGTGACGATGCGACCTGATACACCGTCTTATCATGCCAACGGACAAGGCTACATGCTGACGCAAGACTCAATTACATACTTCACGAATAACTATTTGGCCAAAGACGCGGATAAAGACGATTGGCGCGCATCCCCCATATTTGCAAGCGACCACACTCATCTTCCTCCCGCCTTTGTACTTACCGCTGGTTATGACCCGCTCAAAGACGAGGGATATATGTATGCAGACGTTTTATCCAAGGCACAAGTTGCCACACAATATGTGTGCTTTGAGCGTCAAATCCATGGCTTCATCACCATGGGTGGAATCCTTCAAGAAGCCAATACGGCCGTTAGTTTGTGCGCACAAACCCTCAAACATGCTTGGAATAGAAAAAAATAAATACCTTTTAGCTATTTTTGGTTTGTTGCAATCAAGAAGTAGGGATTCAACCCGATACAGAATCTGATGTCATGGTGACAGGCTTCTTAACATCTTGAAAGCGTGAGATGCAGTTTGTAGGACTAAATAAATACCTTTTGGGTTTCGGGCTCTTGGCGGCACTTAATTTGCCGCTGTTCATCTATTCCCAGGGTTTATTGCGCGCGTCCGCATTTTCAAAGCGCTCACTGTTGCATAAAGATGTTGTTGTTGAGACCTTCAATGAAAGCAGTGAAGACACGCAATCGAGCACAGCGGCACTGAAAGAAGAACCCGACGAAGCGCCTACCCATACACAAACAGCGTCTCATAACAACACAGCAGCGCATGCCAATACGCAAGCGCCTAATGCGAATGCCAGCGCGCATTCTGCGTACGACCCCAAAGACGACGTCGATTATCATCGTCCCTTGTGGGTGGGCTATAAGCCGCCATTGTTGCAACGTTGCAAGCGATTGCATGATAAATACTTGAACGAATCCTTAGAACCCAAAACTTTTAAAGCATTTGCTTACAGTTTTGATGGTGCCAATGCATCTTGTGCCGCTGCTTACTCTCCAAAAAGTCAGCGTCATGCCGATACCAGTGCAATCAAGGAGTGCAAAGAAAACAATGCTAGCACTATAAAGATTGCGTCATGCCGTATTTACATTCTGAATGAATCGAGTCAACCATGAACTGCCTCAACTGCAATCATGTTTTACCTACAACTGCACGGTTTTGCGGTAAATGTGGAACGCCTGTCGAACGCAACGAAATGCCAAAGATTGATTTGGACTTGCCTGAGGTAAAAGCAGAAGTCATCCCACTCGATTTACCTGCTGATATCAAACCGATTCAAAAAGAAACACCTGTTGAAGAGAAACCGGTTGAGGACAAGCCTGTTGAAGTGGAACCACCTGTAAAAGCACCCGTCATTATTGGTCAGCCCGTCAAAGTCACGTCCGTCAAAACTCAAACCAACCCCATACAAGTAACCGTTGTTAAGCAAGAGCCTGCTCAACAACCCATTGTTCGACCACAAATACTAATACAGCAACCTGCATCCACACAACCATCAACTCAGCAGGCCGCGCCTGCGTTGTTGGCCAAACAAGCCGAGCAAACTCAAATATTGAACGAGCTCAAAACAAGATTGGGTGAATTAGAAAAAATGGCATCCAAAATGCCAGCGCCTGGCCCCGATCCCGTTTTGCTCGAACAGCAAGCCATGCAAACGCAAATGCTCAATGAGCTCAAAGATCGTTTGGCTGATTTAGAAACAGCTCAATCACAAATCGTCAATGCACTCTCTGATATTGCCAATGAATGGCTCACGCATTCAGACATTGATAACTTGCAACAGCAAGTGTTAAACCTTAGCAACGAACAAAATAAAACCCAGCAAGCACTGGGTTTAGCGCAAGAGACCATCAAGATGTTGCCAATGGCAATCAATCAATCCTTTGAAAATTCTGCGTCTACTGCAATTGTCAATGCCATTCAAAATTTACCCATGGTGACAACTGTCACTGTTAAAGAAGAAGATGAAGAAAAAACCAAGCCCAATAATTTCTTGATGGTATTTGTTATTGGTATGTTGGCTGGACTGACTTTGGTATTGGCCACCATGACATTAATCAACCTCATGACCGTTGGACAAGCGCAAACCGTCTCAGCGCCTACCAAAGCCAAGCCGAGTGGGCATTAAAAACTACAGGATGCATTCACATGATTTGCAAGAGCTGTAATTTCATCAACCCCAAAGACAATCGGTTTTGTCAAAACTGCGGCGCGACCATGCCCGAGTCAGAGCCAGAAATTGTCACGCAACCAGCGCCCTCCACGAACGGTCTCAGGGGAATGGTTGCCAACACCACAGAGAACAAGTCATACATTATTTCTCGTAACGAGTGGGACATGCGTTTGGATTTCTTCTTGCCAATTACATTGGTAGGATTGATTTGTCACTTGATTTGGCAAAACTTTTGGGCGTCAATCGGCGTATTGGCGGCGGGTCTGATATTTTCAATTTATAAAACCAATGCGATTCAAAGCATTGTTCACAAAACCATACCCGTAGAATTAATTGGCAAGGTCATCATTGCTTATGGACCTGCCAACACCAAGGGACGATTACACGGCCCAAGCGGCGTTTTATATTTGTTGTCGGAAGGACTTTATTACAAATCATACAGCGATAAAGATGAGTTTGCATTTGTTCATGTGAACCAAAAAACATCCTTAACCGCCACTGCACACCATCAAGTCGGCTGGATTCGCGAATGGGAAGAAGTACATATTCACTATGACTCAGGAGACAGCGTTTGCTTCTCCATCTATAACGCCAGCACATGGCTAATGATGATTTCACTGGTATGCGGTAAGGCTTTACGCGATGAGCCGCAAGAGATGTTGGTCGAAGAGACAGGCGGGAATTGATGACCGGTTAATCGCGTCGTCATTGTGCGTAGTAATATTTCTAAATCTAACCGCCTTGATAGCCGAGGTTAAAAAGGGAAATCCCAATAAAACAGATTTAATCTGATAGTACACCGATTGGGTTTTTATGAACATATCATATCGCTCGGTTGCTTTAAGTGCATACCATTTCAATGCTTGCAAATTACTCACAAAAAAACCGCCGGGGGGCGGTTTCATAAGTAGCTCAAGAATTTCAATCCGCTACAAACCTATCTCGCGTACAGAACTTGGATTATCTATACACTTCGCGGCGATGAGCTACCTCCAAAACCAAAACAATTAATTGCTGATCTTGAAGATCACAAACCACACGCACATCCCCAACGCGATATCTCCAATAGGATCCCATTTTCGGACCTGTCAAATTTTTACCCATAGTGCGCGGGTCTTCTGATACAGCTACACGTTCATCTAGATATTCGATCACTCGACGCGCTAAGGTCTTGTCTAGTTTTTTAAGTTGACGCGAAGATGATTCTGTGAATTTAATGATCCAAGCCAAGTTCTTTCCTCACCTGCGCTGAATCTAATATTTTTTCACCTCTTCGCACTCTCTCCATTGCAGAGTCAGCCAAATAAAAATCCTCCAAGTCATCCAAGCCAGACTCAATCAATTCACGCAAATAATAAGATTTGGCGCGCCCTGTTTGGGCAGCCAAATGATCTAATCTTTGCTCAATAAGGGGATCTAACCGTATAGATACAGCCATGACTCATCTCCAATCCGACAGATGCATTCATTGTATCACAAGCAATACGCGCTTGAGGGCAATTTTTGTAATCAATCCAATAGGATTAATTTTGAGCACTCTCGCGCCACCCAGTGCCTCAATCCCCACCAAATAAATCTCTCGTATAAACTTTACTGGCCACATCGTTCAACGCGTGAGTCATCCTATTTGTAATGATCAGGTCTGCAGCATTTTTAAACGCACTCAAATCTTCAAAAACTTTGGAGTTGAAAAATTCTGAGGACTTTAGATTCGGCTCATAAACGATCACACTAATGCCCTTGGCTTTGATACGCTTCATGATTCCTTGAATGCTCGAAGAGCGAAAATTATCAGACCCCGATTTCATGACCAAGCGATAAACGCCTACCGTTGTTGGCTTCAACTTAACAATATCTTCAGCTATAAAGTCTTTCCTTGTTGAATTTGAATCGACAATGGCTCTAATTAAATTTTGCGGAACATTTTTATAATTTGCTAGTAACTGCTTGGTGTCTTTTGGTAAGCAGTACCCACCATATCCAAAACTTGGGTTGTTATAAAAGTTACCGATGCGCGGATCTAAGCAAACACCATCAATCACATCCTTGGATTGCAAGCCATGAACGCTAGCAAATGAATCGATCTCATTGAAGTACGATACGCGCATCGCAAGATACGTATTGGCAAATAATTTGATCGCCTCGGCCTCTGTACTGCCCGTAAATAAAGTGGGGACATCACTTTTTTGCGCGCCCTGCTTGAGTAAATTGGCAAAAATTTCGGCCCTTTTAGATTGCTCACCGATGATGATTCGAGATGGGAATAAGTTGTCATACAAAGCCTTTCCCTCTCTTAAGAATTCAGGCGAAAAGATAATATTTTCGGTGCCGTGTCGCATCCTTGCATTGTTAGTAAAGCCCACAGGCACTGTTGACTTAATCACCATGACCGCTTTTGGGTTGATGGATAGAACGTCACGAATAATTTGATCAATAGAGTCGGTATTAAAAAAATGGGTAACCGGATCATAATCTGTAGGGGCCGCAATGATGATGTAGTCGGCGTCCACATAAGCCAAATTTTTGTCAAGCGTCGCGTGCAAGTTTAGAGTTCTATTTTTTAAATAATCAATAATTTCTGGATCATCGATTGGAGATATTTTTTGATTGACCATCCCCACTCTATCGGCATTGATATCAAGTGCAATTACTTGATGATGTTGGGCCAGCAAAATACCGTTTGATAATCCAACATAACCTGTTCCAACTGTTACTATTTTCATATATACCTTATCAAGCTATTGCCCGCTTAAATTAAATCGGTACCCATGGTTGCTTAGCAATGCATTTTTTTGCGCTTCCTTAAGGTCAAACTCAACCATCTCTTTGCACATCTCACGCGCAGTAATTTCTGGCACCCAGCCCAACAGGCGCTTGGCTTTTTCGGGGTGACCCAATAGTGTTTCAACCTCGGTCGGCCTAAAGTAGCGTGGATCGATGCGCACAACGTCCTTGCCCTTCCATTGCGCTTTTTCATCGACGCCACTGCCCGACCAGGTCAACTCCATTCCAAGGTCTTGTGCGGTCCAATTGATAAATTCCCTGACAGAAAATTGTTGGCCCGTTGCAATCACAAAATCTTCAGGCTTTTCTTGCTGCAACATCAACCACTGCATTCTGACGTAATCTTTTGCGTGCCCCCAGTCGCGCAACGAATCAATATTGCCCATGTACAAACAGTCTTGCAAACCCACAAAAATATTAGCCAGCCCTTGCGTGATTTTTCGCGTCACAAAAGTCTCGCCTCTGCGTGGGCTTTCGTGATTAAACAAGATACCGTTGCACGCATATATGCCATAAGCTTCGCGGTAATTGACGGTGATCCAGTACGCATACAACTTGGCCACCGCATACGGGCTGCGAGGATAAAACGGTGTGGTTTCCTTTTGCGGCGTCTCTTGAACCAGGCCGTACAACTCACTGGTGCTGGCCTGATAAAACTTGGTCTTTTTTGTGAGCCCCAAAATTCGGATGGCTTCCAGTAAACGCAGCGTGCCCATGGCGTCCACATCGGTTGTGTATTCGGGGCTCTCAAAACTCACGGCCACATGACTTTGCGCGCCTAGGTTGTAAATCTCATCGGGTTGCGTTTCTTGAATAATGCGAATCAAGTTACTGGTATCGGTTAAATCGCCATAGTGCAACTTAAACATCACATTGTCGATGTGCAAGTCTTCATAAATATGATCCACGCGCGCGGTATTAAACATCGAGGATCTTCTTTTAATACCGTGAACGACATAGCCTTTTTCTAATAAAAATTCGGCCAAATAAGATCCATCTTGGCCTGTAATACCAGTAATTAATGCAACCTTGGGAGCGTTTTCCATTACAAATTTCTTTCTAGAAAATTAGCATACGCCAGTTGAAGTCCGGCGTTCAAATCAAATCGCGGCCTCCATCCGAGTTGATTGATCAATTCACTGGACATCCACTTTCTAGGTGGGCCGTCGGGCTTTGATGTATCAAATGCAATAGAGCCCTGATAACCCACCACTTGACCAATTTGGTGGGCCAATTGAGCGATTGTGATATCAGAGCCAAGCCCCACATTGATATGACTCAACCTGGCAGACGTGTGTGTTTTATAAATTTCATCCGCCAAGTTCATCACAAAGACAGAGGCCTCGGCCATGTCATCTACGTACAAAAATTCACGCCTTGGGTTTCCAGAGCCCCAAATAAGAACCTCCTTGGTGCCATTTAATCTTGCCTCATGAAATCGTCGGATCAAGGCAGGCACCACGTGTGAATTTTGCGGATGGTAGCTGTCACCTGGTCCATAAAGATTGGTTGGCATCACGCTGCGATAGTCGACGCCGTGCTCGGCGCCGTATTGACGGTTGTAGCTTTCGCACATTTTGATGCCCGCTATTTTTGCAATCGCGTAGGGCTCGTTTGTTTCCTCCAAAAGCCCAGTGAGCAATTGGTCTTCTGTCATCGGTTGATTGGCAAGCCTGGGGTATATACAGCTCGAGCCTAAAAACAAAAGTTTTTTAACGCAAGAGCGAAAAGCCGCATCAATCACATTGGTTTGAATCTGTAAATTTGTATAAATAAATTCTGCAGGATAGGTGTTGTTGGCATGGATGCCGCCTACTTTTGCCGCGGCCAAATAAACCTGAGTGGGCCGCTCTTCTTCAAAAAATTGCCTCACCTGCTGTTGATCGGTCAAATCCAATTCGTTTTTTGTTTTGGTGATGACACTCTCAAACCCCAAACGCTTTAAGGTGCGGCAAATTGCGCTTCCAACCATACCGTTGTGGCCCGCTACAAATATTTTTGGATTCGTATTCATATCATTGCGTTCGGCCATAGTTATCTTCTAGCCTCACAATATCGTCCTCGCCCAAATAGCTACCGGTTTGAATCTCAATGATCTCCAAGGCTTTATCGCTTGGGTTGCGCAAGCGGTGGACCTCCCCTTTTGGAATGTAGGTGGATTGATTTTCATTCAACACAAACACATCGTCGCCGTTGGTGATTTCAGCCACGCCTTTGACTACAACCCAGTGCTCTGCTCTGTGGTGGTGTTTTTGTAAACTCAACGATGCCATTGGATTGACACCAATTCGTTTTACTTTAAAGCTGTCGCCCCAATCCACCTCGTCGTACCAACCCCAAGGTCTGGCAACTTTTCGGTGCGCCGTGGCCTGCGTCAAATTGTTCAATACCAAGTGCTCCACCAATAGCTTCACGTCTTCTGCATTTTTGTTTGATGCAACCAGCACGGCGTCTGGCGTATCGACAATTAACAAGTCGCTGGTACCCAAGGCAACCACAAGACGTTCTTGCGCGTGCACGTAGGTATCATTGGACAAATAAGTGATTGCATTACCAGTTACTCGGTTGCCGTCCTGATCCGATGGTGTCAGTTGCGCAACTGCATTCCAACTTCCTACATCGCTCCATGCACCTAAAAAGTTGCAAACGACGATGTTGTCCATTTTCTCAATCACCGCGTAGTCAATACTTTGCGAGCGACAAGCCTCAAAAGCCTTGCCATCGGGCCTCACAAATTGGTGGCTCTCAAACGCCTCGGTGATTGATTTTTGGTGTGCATCAAGGCAACTTTCCAAAATATCAGGCGCGTGTTGCATTAAAGCTTCCAAAAGTATTTTTTGTTTGACCAAAAAGATACCCGCATTCCAAAGCGCATCGCCTTGGAGCAACAGTTTTTCAGCATTTTGCTGATTGGGTTTTTCAATAAATCGAACCACCTCAAAGCTTGAATCGTTTTTTGCAA
>RFYV01000047.1 GCA_009921265.1 Betaproteobacteria bacterium
GTGTCATAGGTATTTTGGTCCATCGGTAAATCTAAACGGACGATCGAAAAAATATTTTTGGGGTTAGATGCATTCATCCTGTTTCTTTCGTTTTGGTTTTTTGATTTTTTGATTTTTAAGTAATACATCAACTATGGATAGCACAACGTCCTTGTTTTGTACATTGAGCATACGATAGTCATGCTGAAATGATTTTTCGTCATTGAGTTATCGAACTGACCGAATACCCTGATTTGGCGACTGATAAAGAATCCTATCTTAAAGCTCAATTGATGAAAAGGGCTGTTTATTCAATTGGCAAAATTAATTAACAGAAAACAACTCGTGGATGGTTTTTCTCAGCCATGCATGCCCTGGATCTTTTTGAAATCGCCGATGCCAAAATAGTTGAACATCGATGATGGGCGCTTTGAATGGCGGCTCCATCATCCGAACGTCGCCATGACTGACGCAAAATTCGGCCAAATCTTTGGGTACGGTTGCGATCAAGTCGGATGATTCGACAATGGGCAGCAGGCTCATGAAATGCGATATTTCTAAATGAACGCGTCTTTTAATACCGATTTGATTTAAAAATTTTTCAAATACATGTTCGCGACCGTCAGGTTTGACAACAACATGCGAATAACTCATGAACTGCGATTGCGACATTTTTTGACTGGTGATGGGATGTTTTTTGCGAATCAAGCAGATATGGCTCGAGCGCATTAATGTTTGCTGAAAGAAACCCGTTTTTTTCAGATCTGGAAAATACCCAATGGCCAACTCTGCAGCTCCCGACTCTAAACTTTCTGCCGCCAAATGTCTGGGCATCGCCAAGGTGCGCAAATTAATTTGGGGCGCTTGTTTGGCGAGCATAGTCAATATGCTTGGCAAAAAATTAGCTTCGCCAATATCGGGAGTCAATAAAGTGAATACACGTTTCGATTCGCAGGGCTTGAATTGGATCGGTTGGAGAATGTCATTTTGTAGGGTCTGAATCACTTGTTGAATGGTGGGGCCCAGCTCAAGCGCGCGGGGCGTGGGCCTCATTTCAAGGCCTGACCGAACAAACAAAGGGTCGTCAAAGAGCACTCGAAGCCTGCCAACAGCTGCACTCATTGCGGGTTGACTCAAGCTCAAGGCCTCGCCAGCACGGGTGACGTTGCGGTGCTCATACATGGCGTTAAAAGCCAAAATCAAATTCAGGTCGATATTTGCTATATTCATTTCGTAAATTCTATCTATATGTCAAATTGACTGGATGGATGGCTTGAGTAACCCTAGACTATCTGTTTTTTGTTGGAGACTCCATGACGCATGCATCTAAATTGATTCAAGGCCTGAGAAGCGTGGCCTTGATGGTGCCTGATCTTCAAAAAGCAGAAGAATTTTTTACCCAAACATGGCACCTGAAAGTTTGTGATCGTCAAGAGTCAGCTATTTATCTGCGTGGAACAGGGGCCGATCATCACTTGCTTTCATTGCATCCTTGCGAGGGCAACGCAAAAATCAAGCACGTGACGCTCAGAGCACGTTCGTTAGACACTATTGAACAAGTCGCTCAAAAAACGGTGGCTGCCGGAGGTCGACTGGTTCAAGCCAAGCATACGGTGAGTGAACCAGGCGGTGGCCTAGCCATTGTGGTGGCAGATCCTGCGGGTCGTGTTTTTCAAATTGTGCACGGGGATACCGTCAACACAGCAAGCGAACAACGCGATCAACCGATTCGATTGGCTCATGTGGTGCTCAACAGTGATGATGTTGAAAATGCCAGACCATTTTTTGAACAGGCATTTGATTTTTCGTTGGCGGATCGAACACGCATCATGGCTTTTTTGCGTTGCAATAGCGATCATCACAGCATTGCACTGGGTGACACCGATAACAACGCGCTCAATCACATTGCTTTTTTAATGCCAAAACTTGATGATGTGATGCGTGGGGGCGGTCGGATGAAAGATGCAGGCTTTGACATTGAATGGGGCCCTGGTCGACACGGACCTGGCAACAATTTATTTAATTATTTCATTGGACCCTTTGATTTGGTGATTGAATACACAACAGAGGTTCAACAGATAGACGACACTTACAAGACTGGAATGCCTGAGGATTGGAAATGGCCCGCAGGTCGTGTGGATCAATGGGGCATCTCCAAGCCACCAACCGACAAACTCAAGCAAGCTCAAAAAGCCATTTTGTTTAATCCTGTTTGAGTATTGATCATGCATGATGTTGTTGTTGTCGGTTATGGCCCAACGGGTGCGATTGCTGCAGGACTGTTGGGTTTGCGAGGCCTATCGACTTGCGTGATTGACTCTCAAGCAAGTATTTATGACAAGCCCAGAGCGATCGCCTTAGATCATGAAATCATGCGAGTTTTTCAACAACTTAATATATTAGAGGAGATCAAAGATTTTGTTGAACCTTTTACTGATTCTCATTTTTTTGGTGCGCAAGGCGATTGGATTAAGTGCATGTCGACGGTGGCACCACCTTATCCACAAACATTTGTCCCTTCGCTGGTTTTTTCACAGCCCTTGCTTGAGCGTGTGTTGCGTGAAAGAATTGAATCGATTGATTGCGTGAGTGTTGAGCTTGAAAAAAAAGTGGTCGGCCTGCATCAATCAACAGACCACGTGACTTTACAAGTTCAAGATAACAAAGGCTATCCCTCAAACATCGACGCAAAATATGTAATCGCCTGTGACGGCGCTACCAGCACTATTCGTGGATTGTTAGGCATTGAACTTGAAGATTTGGGCTTTGACGAGCCATGGTTGGTGATTGATGTGTTGGTCAATGAAAAAGGATTGAAGCGCATTCCGAAGGTGAGCGTTCAATACTGTGAGCCTTCGCGCCCTTCAAGCTATGTGATGGGCCCCAAAAATCATCGGAGATGGGAGATCTCCATCAATGAAGGTGAGGATCCACAATATTTAGCGACTGAGGAGGGCGCTTGGAGTTTGCTCTCGCGTTGGTTGGAACGAGATGAAGCTGTGATTTGGCGACAAGCGAGTTATCGTTTTCATGCGCTGGTTGCAAAAGAGTGGCAATCAAATCGGATTTTTATCGCGGGTGACGCCGCGCATCAACAACCACCATTTTTAGGTCAAGGCATGTGTCAAGGAATTCGCGATGCATGTAATTTGGTTTGGAAGATGGATGCTGTATTTAAAAATCAAGCTTCTGAAAAAATATTATCGACCTATGCAATAGAGCGCAAAGCGCATGTGACTGAATTGACGCAACGCATCAAATCAATTGGAAAATTAATTGGTGAGCGCGATCCTCAAAAAGCGATGGAGCGTGATCGACAACTTTTAGAGTCGTGCGGTGGAAAAGTGATACCCACCCCCAGACAAGATGTTCAGCCTGCTATCACGGGTGGATGTTTGAGTACCGATACCTGCGCCGCAAAGGGGACTTTGTTTCCTCAGGCGTGGATCAAAGATGGTGAGAAATGGGCGAGAATGGACGATGTTTTTTCGGGCTGGCGTGTGCAGTATCGTTCAGGCTTTAACTTCACATTGAACCCTATACAAATTGAGTTTGAAAAAAAAATTTCTCTCAAACAGTTAACATGGGGCGAGGGCGGTATCGAGGAAAAAGAAAATGTGGTCAACGATTGGATGATTCGAAACGGGTGTAAGGCGGTAATTGTGCGGCCTGATCACTATGTGTTTGCAACCTGCAATGATGCGTCGTCAATGAATCGAGCTTTGTCTGATTTAATGAATCAGTACAACACAAATATTTAGAAAATTAAAGGAGACCTGAATGATTATTCAACGATTTAAAGCTGTATTTGGATTTTTATTATTGATTGCTCTAGCGAGTACCTCTTGGACACAAACCGCAAGCAATTGGCCAACAAGCCCCGTGAAGTTTGTTTTGTCGCAACCCTCTGGCTCGGGCCCTGACAACGTAGCAAGGCTTTTGGGTGAGCGATTGGCCAAAAAATTAGATCAAGCCATCGTCATTGATAACAAACCTGGCGGACAAAATATCATCGGTGCGCAATTTGCAGCTCGCTCGGCACCCGATGGTCAGACGTTTTATTTTGCAACCACTGCTGCATTGGTAACGAATAAATTTTTATTCAAAATCATGCCCTATGACCCGAGCAAAGATTTTGTACCCGTTGCATTCATTGCAAAAAGTCCTTTTGGCGTATTGGTTAAAAATGAATCGCCAATTACTTCGATACAAGATTTAATCAATCAATCCAAAGCGTCGCCTGGCAAATTAACGATTGCCAACGAAGGACCTCGCACTTTTGGCGGCATCATTGCGCGCGTTCTTAATTCGCGATCCAAAATGCAAGCCAACTTGGTGCCCTATGCATCGGTGAGCGTTGCAGTTCAAGATGTGTTGGGTGGACACGCTGACGCGATTGTTGCTGATTTGGCATCCACCGCTCAATTGGTCAAACAAGGTCGCATGCGTTTACTTGCCGTGACTGCTGGCAAACGCGTTGCGGGCTGGGAGCAAACGCCTTCATTGGCTGAACTATTTCCTAATTTTGAAATGACGGGTTGGTTTGCGATTGTCGCACCCGTTGGTACACCTGCCAATGTCATTCAACGCATGAATACAGAAGTCAATCTATTGCTAGCAGATGCAGACTTGTCTCAGCGTATGCTCACCATTGGACCTATTGCCGAAGCAATGGGAACCCCCGCTCGCGTCGATGCATTTCTTAAACAAGAGATGGATCGCTGGGCCGAAGTCTCCAAAGAAATCGGTCTTTTACCCGAATAAATCAAATCATTCCTCAACCTCAGTCAGCAGAAAGTCAAGCATGAAATTTTTAAGTTACTCATTTCAAAACAAGCCCATGTGGGGTATTGCAACGGATCAAGGTGTGGTATCGTTAATGAGCGATCGTCATCCCACTTTTAAAAGTGCCATTGAAGATGGATCTTTTGAACAACTCGGCAAAGAAGCCATGGGTCGTGCGCCCACACACGCATTGAATCAAATTGCTTTTTTACCCGTGATTACTGATCCAGCCAAAATTATTTGTATCGGTCACAACTATGAAGAGCACCGCGTAGAAACGCAACGCGACAAAACAGAAAATCCAACTGTATTTTTGCGCGTTGCAGAATCACAATTAGGCCACGATCAACCCATGTTGATTCCACCCGAGTCTAGTCAATTGGACTATGAGTGCGAAATTGCAGTGATCATTGGCAAAAGCGGTCGCCGCATTCAAGAGAAGGATGCGTGGACGCATATTGCAGGCTATAGCGCTTACAACGATGGATCGGTGCGCGATTGGCAACGTCACACGACGCAATTCACACCCGGCAAAAACTTTTCTGCGACCGGTGCGTTTGGTCCTTACATGGTGCCGCGTGGCGTCATCAAAGACAACGAAGAATTAAGTTTATGCACGCGACTCAATGGCGTTGTAATGCAAAAAGCCACCACTCACATGATGATTTTTTCGATTCCCCGTTTGATTCACTATGTTTCAACTTTTACAACACTGGTTCCTGGTGACGTGATTGTCAGCGGCACGCCTGGTGGCGTCGGTTCTCGTCGCACACCGCCCGTTTGGATGAAGGAAGGCGACCTAGTGGAAGTGGAAGTCGACAAGATCGGAATTTTGTCCAATCGAATTGCAAAAGAGCATTGATTTTAGATTCGGAGTTCGACATGCATATTTCAAAAAATTTTAAAAATATTTTTGGTTTTGTTTTTTTAATGCTTGGAATGGGTTTGTCTTTTGCACAAGACTTTCCAACCAAGCCCATTCGTATATTTGTAGGTCAAGGCCCAGGTGGTGGTAACGACACGCTGGCTCGTATCGTTGCGCAACGATTAACAACATCGTTGGGGCAACCTGTACTGGTAGAAAACAAAGTTGGCGCGGGGGGCATGATTGCAACTGAAGGTGTTGCAAGGTCTAACCCCGATGGCTATAGTTTGTTGATGGGGCCGATTGGCAATATGGTTTTTACACCTGTGTTGAGCACAAAGCTCAGGTTTTCGACCACCAAAGATTTTGTGCCCGTGTCGCAAATTGCAAATTTTCCATTGATATTGGCCGTTAATACCAAACTCAACCTCAATTCGGTGCAAGATTTGATTGCCTACATGAAAGCCAATCCTGCCAAATCTAACTATGGTGGATCCGGTCCTGCATTTCAATTTGCCAGCGAATTGTTTCGCATCAAAACATCAACTCCGGGTGAGTTCATTCAATACAAAAGCACCAGCGAAACCATTACAGCGTTGGTCACGGGTGACTTGGTGATGTCGATGGTGGATACGGGCCCTGCTATGGGCGCGATTGCAGGCGGTCAAATCAAAGCCTTAGCGGTGACGTCGTCCAATCGTTTATCTGGATTGCCACAGGTACCCACCATGGCTGAAGCGGGTCTGCCTGATTTGGAATTTCGCTTTTGGACAGGCATTTTTGCGCCTGCAGGAACACCACCTGCCATTGTCAAAAAATTAGAAACTGAAATCAATCGAATTTTAAAAATGCCCGAAGTGGTCGCTCAAATGGCCAATACACAAGTGATTGCACAAGGCAGCACATCGGAGGAACTCTACAAGTTATTGGCCACCGATTTGATCAAGTGGACACAAGTTGCGGACACCGCAAAAATGAAAAAGTTAGATCAATGAGTCGTGTCGTTGATTTTCATGTGCATATGTTGGAGCCGACAGTGTTTCAAGCCTGTGCACAAAAAACAGTGTTCAGTGGCTTTGGCGCCAACCCTGTCACCGAACCCAGACCTGGTGCAAAAGCATTACTTGAGCGGTCTATGCATGCAGAAACTGTTTTAGAAGACATGGACACGCGCCACGTGGATGTGTCTGTATTGAGTTCGAGCACCGTTTTACAAGGCACTTCGTGGGCCGATCCACAAACCGATGCATTGCTCTGTGAAAAATCAAATAACCAGCTTGCGCGATGTCAAAACCAATCTCCCAATCGTTTGGTTGCGAGTATGGTGTTGCCCATGCAATCGATCGAATTAGCGCTCAAAGAATTGCATCGTTGCGCCAATGATCTTGATATTCGCGTGATTAATTTATCGACTCAATACAAAGGTTTGTATGTGGGGGATCCTTTTTTTCATGACTTTTGGCAAGCGGTTGAAAAAAATAATCTCACGGTTTGGATTCATCCAGAAGGTGTACAAGACCCTTGGTTTCAACGCTATGCATTGTGGAATTCATTGGGACAATCGATAGAAGAAACCAAATGCATGGCCTCTTTGATTTATGAAGGCGTAATGACGCGATGCCCAAATTTAAAAATTGTGATGGCGCACGGTGGGGGTTATTTTCCCCACTACATGGGACGATTGGATCGAAACACGCTCAATCGACCCGATACTGTAAAAAATATGGATGGACAAACACCCAGCCATTTTTTGAAAAATTTTTATTACGATGCTTGCGTGTATGACCCACAAGTGCTCAATGTATTGATTGAACGCGTAGGTGTGGATCGACTGGTGATGGGCAGCGATTATCCAGTGGGTGAAAAAGATCCTGTCGCTTGGTTGTCGTCGATGCAGTTAGAAAAAAATGCATTGGATGCGATTGTGGGCGGCAATGCTTTGAAAATACTTGAACTCGAGAGTTAAGAAAACTCAATCCATTTGAATTTGGCTGATCTTCACAATCTTAGAGTATTGTGCTAATTCTTTGTTAAGAAATACAGAAAAGTTTTCACCAGAAATTAATTCTGGAATAAAACCTTGTTGGCCCAATTGGTCGCGAACGGCTTTGCTGTTCATAGCTTTGTCAGCCAACTCTGCGAGACGTTTTGCAATGGCAGGAGGTAAATTGGCAGGCGCCCACAGCCCATACCAACTGACCATTTCAAACTCAGGAAAACCTGACTCGGCCATGGTTGGCACGAGGGATAATGCGGGCAAACGTTTTTTAGTAGTAACGGCCAATGCTTTGAGTTTTCCACTATTGATGTGCGGTGCGGTGGAAGGAATCGCATCGATGATGGCATCGATTTGATCGCCTAACAAATCATTGATAGCTGCAGCCGTTCCGCGGTAAGCAATCACAGGGGTCGTTAGTTTGGCTCCATGTTTAAAAGACTCCATGGCGAGATGCATAGGAGATCCTGTGGCAGATGTACCAAAATTAACTTTTCGATTGCTGTCTTGAGTGAACTTGATGAACTCAGCCATGTTGTTAGCTGGATTTTTTGATTGCGTCACCATGATCATGGGAACGGTGCCAAGAAGTGTGACAGGGGTAAAGTCTTTGTTGACATCGTAGGGTACTTTTTTGAGCATCAATGGACTAGCAATGAGCGTGGGTGATTGAACCAACAGCGTATAGCCATCAGGCGCAGATTTGGCAACGGCATCGCTGCCAATCACACCACTTGCACCCGCCTTGTTATCAACAATGAAATTGTGTCCTGTTTGCTCGGTTAATTGCTGCGCTAGTACGCGTGCGACTAAATCAACAGTGCCTCCTGGTACGTAAGGCACAATAATTCGCACGGGCTTGGTTGGAAAAGTTTGCGCATAGGAGAGCACTTGGGTGAATGCACACAAAATAAAGAAAAGTTGATGAGTAAATTTTTTCATGATTTTTCTTTCTAACAATCACAAGGTATCTTGAGTAATCGCAAAGCATTTCGAAAATAAATACCTTCGCTGTCCTCGGTTGATAAGTTTAAGCTGTCAATGGCTTGAGGGATCGTACGAATAAACATGGGGCCACCCTCGGGATCAAAAGGGCAATCGGATGCAAAAACCACTTGCTTTGAACCAAAAAAATCCAAACCACATCTCAAACCCGAACTGCCACCCGCGAGTGCTGTGTCCGCATAAAAAAGTCGAAAGTAATCAATCGGTCTTTTAGGCATGGTTTTAAGCAATTCTTCGTAATCTTCATCAGATGTTCGACTACCAAATTGATCTAAGCCGGGCCCTAATCGTCCATCAAAAAATGGAATCATCGCTCCCATGTGATGCGTGATCACGCGAAGATTAGGCAGCTTGTCAAAAAATCCTGAAAAAACCATGCGCGTCATGGCCGCGCTCGTCTCGTAAGGCCAACCGAATGTCCACCAGATTTCAAATTTTGATTTGGTCTCGCTGGCATAGTCTGGCATGTTGGCGCCTCTTGCTGGATGCATCCAAAAGGGTACATCGTACTTTTTGACTGCCGCTTCGAAAATAGGCCAAAACTCGGGTTCGTCCAAAGGACGACCATTCACGTTAGTAAAGATTTGAATACCCTTTGCACCCAATTGAACAATGGCACGTTCCATTTCAATTAAACAAGCGGGTACATTGTTCATTGGTAATGAAGCAATAAACGCAGGAAATTGTTGGGGATGTTGTTTGCAAATGAGCGCCATCTCATCGTTGGCAAGACTTGCTAATTTGGGTGAAAGATCGGGGCCTGCAATCATTTCAATGGGCGGATTAGATAGCGTCAATATTTGCTGATATTGGGGGAATTGCGCCATCATTTGAAGACGTGCGTCTAAATCATGAAGCACGGGTATATTCAACCACCGCTTGATAGCCCCTTTGTCTTTGGCGAGTTCAGCCATGCGATCAAAATATTTGCGGGGCAAAATATGGGCGTAACTGTCTATTTTTCTCATCTCAAGATTTCCTTTAACAACCTACCCAGAAACCAAGTTGGTTGACTTGTTTGGAATGAAGCTTATCGGCTATTTAGATAGCGTACGCCAATGGCTTGAGACGTGAGTCAACCATGTGACACGTTACAACGCCTGTGCAGTTGAAACTTCGTCAATTGTATGAGGGTATCCGCGTATTTTGATTGTCGTCCCTTTGGACTATCTTCATTGACACAAACAGATTAGGTTAGACATGCACTCCAAATCGACTTCTTTCTCCGTACGCATTGGTACTGGCGCAGGCATGGCTGATGATCGAATAGAACCAGCGGTTCAATTGCTACAAACGGGCCAACTCAATTACATGGTGTGTGAATGCTTAGCCGAAAGAACCATTGCGCGTGAGGCCCTCAATCGCATTAATGCACCCGAAAAGGGCTACACCCCGATGCTAGAGCAACGCATCAGAGCGTTGTCGCCTCTCTTGAGAGAAAAGGGGGTTCGATTGGTCACCAACATGGGCGCGGCCAATCCTGTGGGTGCTGCGCATGTGATTCAACGCGAAGCCCGACAAGTGGGCGTTCAAGATTTAAGTTGTGCGGCCGTCATTGGCGATGATGTGTTAGAAAAATTGCAAAAGCATCCCGAATTGCAATTGCTCGATGGTAGCCAACAACTTGAGAGTTTGTTGCCGCGCCTCGCATCGGCCAATGCCTATTTGGGCGCTGACGTAGTCAAACAAGCTCTGGCAACGGGTGCCGATGTGGTGGTGACGGGACGAGTTGCAGATCCTTCCTTATTTTTGGGCGTCGCGATGTATCACCACGACTGGTCTTATGATGATTTTCCGCGTTTGGCTGCTGGCACGATTGCGGGACATTTATTGGAGTGCTCCACTCAATTAACAGGTGGATATTTTGCTGACCCTGGTAAAAAAGAAGTACCGCGATTGGCGCATTTAAGTTATCCCTATGCTGATATATCTTTTAATGGAGATGTAACGGTTGGAAAAGTGGAGGGTACAGGTGGGCGCATTGATCGAATGACTTGTACGGAACAAGCTCTGTATGAGATTCATAATCCTTCACATTACATCACACCCGATTGCGTCATGGATTTGATGCACTTAAATTTTGAAGAGGAATCAATCGATTGGGTATTTTGATGGATACATTGGTGTTGGTGAAGTCTCTTATGCAGGAATCAATGCACTGGCAAGAGCGCAACTGGCCGCGCAAGTGGTTCAAGAACGCTTTGCAATGGAAGGGGGTGTCACCTCCGAACTACAAATCGATTTCATTGGTATATCGAGTTTGCATGGCAACCCCAACGACGGCACTCGCGTCAATCCCTACGAAGTCAGACTTCGAATTGCGGCCCGGTGTCCTGATAAAAAAAGTGCAAATTTATTGGGTGAGCATGTGCGTCAACTCAATATGCAAGGACCCGCAGCAGCAGGCGGACCTGTTAATTTTGGCGCCAAAGAGATCATCGCTGTTAACTCGGTTTTGATACCGCGTGAGTGGGTAAAAACTGAAGTCGTTTATTTTGGAGCACTTGCATGAGTCGATTGGTTTATGACTTGGCGCATTCTCGTTCAGGAGATAAAGGCAATACATCCAATCTAGCTGTGATTGCCTACAACGATGAGGCTTGGAAAATATTAAAAAAGCATCTCACGGCAGATCGGGTGATGAAAGCTTACGCTCATTTAATTCAAGGACCCGTAATGCGCTATGAAATTGAAAGTCTAAAAGCACTCAATTTTGTTCTTGAGAATGCTTTGGCAGGTGGCGTCACTCGATCTTTACGACAAGATCCGCACGGAAAAACTCTCAGCAGCATTGTCTTAAGTATTGAATTGCCCCAAGAGGATTGATCGATGTATCCACTACCAGAAATTCTGAGTACAAGCGTTTATGCACAACTTCCCAAAAGTTTGCATTTAACCCATCAATCCTCTGCTTGGTTAAAAGCAAGACACGTTCAAATGCATTCTTTTTTAGAGGGCCCATCTTTTGATCGTGAAGGATATCTGTGGTGTGTCGATTTAGCCCATGGTCGAATTTTTAAAATATCACCTGCAGGTGCGTTTGATGTAGTCGCATCCTATGAGGGTGAACCCAACGGTTTAAAAATTCATCAAGACGGCCGAGTTTTTATTGCGGATCATCAGCATGGTGTGATGGTTTTAGATCCTCGTACAGGGCATATTCACCCGTTATTGAAACAAGCCAATCGAGAAGGTCTGAAAGGTCTTAATGATTTGGTATTTAGCTCAAAGGGTGATTTGTATTTCACTGATCAAGGCGAAAGTGCTTTAGAAGATCCTACAGGCCGTGTTTTTCGATTTCGTGCCGATGCCCAAACCGTTGATTTACTCATGGACGGATTAGCGGGTCCCAATGGATTGGTGTTGAATGCCGCCGAAAATATTCTCTATGTTGCGGTTACGCGAGAGAATGCAATTTTTAGTTTGCCACTGGAGCCTCACTATCAAGGTGTCAAAAAAGCAGGTCGATTTATTCAAATGTCTGGTAGTCCCACAGGCCCCGATGGGATGGCCTTGGACGAAGCGGGCAATTTAGCCATTGTGCATGCTGGTGCAGGTACGGTTTGGCTCTTTAGCAAAATGGGGGAACCCATTTACAGAATACGCTCTTGCGCGGGACTCAGAACTACCAACGTGGCCTATGGAGGAGTCGAACGTAGAACGCTTTTTATCACGGAAGCTGAGCAGGCCGTAATTTTAAAAGTTGAACTTCAAATACCTGGCAAGGCCATGTATTCTCACCAATAGATAAAACTGAAAGGTTTCTTATGTTTTTATTTCGTATTTCTCAATTGTGGATCTTCTGCATGATGGTTGGATGTGCATTTGCACAAACCTATCCAAGTAAACCCATACACATCATTGCAACTTATTCACCCGGTAGTTCAGTTGACATCATTGCAAGATTAATTTCTAAACCCCTATCAGAGCAACTCGGCGTTCCAGTAGTGGTTGACAACAAACCTGGCGCAGGTGGTGACCTAGCCACTGACTATGTGGCCAAGGCTCCCAAAGATGGTTACACGCTGGGATTTGCTTCTCCCGCACCCCTAACAGTTAATCCCGTTTTAAGAAAAAGCATGCCATTCAACGTGGCTAAAGATATCGCGCCGATTTCACTCATTGCAACGGGTCCCAATTTGGTTTTGATCAATCCTTCATTGCCTGTGAATAATATGACGGAATTGGTTGCTTACATTCGAGCGAACCCTGGAAAAGTGAGTTATGCGTCTTCTGGATTTGGAACCAGTAATCACCTTGCGGGTGAACTACTCAAGCATTTAACTAAATCAGATATTGTCCACGTGCCTTACAAAGGCAACAGTGAAGCAATGACCGATTTGATGGGGGGACGCGTACAAATTTTATTCAGTGGCGTACCCCCTGTGATGCCACTCATTGAAAGCGGAAAAATGCGCGCGATTGCAGTGGCTGACTTTAAACGTTCACCTTTATTGCCCAACGTTCCAACAGTTGCTGAGGCTGGATTAACGGGCTCAGAATCGGGCGCCTGGTATGGTTTGATGGCGCCTGCGGGCACGCCTAATGACGTCCTCAATCGCATACATTCAGAACTCATGCGCGTGCTTGAGCGACCTGAAATTCGCGCTCAATTTGCAAAGATGGGAATTGATCCTGCACCGCAAACCCGAACCGAATTTACAAGACAAATAGAAGCTGAAACAGCCAAGTGGAAATTATTATTTGCCAACTCTAATATTGTTTTAGATTGAAAACACCATGACTCAATATCTCTCTCAACATCAATCGCGTGCAATGGTGTGTGTGTGGTTAGACGTTCACCCACAACACGAAGAAGAATTCAATGATTGGTATGAGCTAGAGCATGTATCTGACATTGTTTCTTTAGAAGGCTTTATCAGCGGTCGTCGATATTTTTCTGAGAAAGCCCAATTGAGATATCTGGTTTTGTATGAAGCCGTTGACGAGCATGTAGAGCCGGGTCCCCATTTTCAGAGGGTAGTGGCCAAACCAACGCCATGGACAACGCGGGTTCGAAAATTATTTGGTGAGCGACGTAGGCGTCTCAATTTATCTTTGATATTGGATTCTGGTGTTTGCACAGAGCCTGGTGCAATTGTCACCATTGAAAGCAAAGGCAGTGTAACTCCATCAAATGGAGAGCAAAGGATGTCGCAAGCGACAGGTTGTTTGCGATATCGCGGCTACCATGAGGCCGATAAAAAGAATACTAGGTTTGAAATTTTTGATTTTTCTAGCCATGAACAAGCGCTTGTTGCAGCATTGGATTGGGAGTTAGATTCATCACTTGAAATTATCGTTCGCAAAGCCATTGGCACACCTGTTTTTCATAATAAATAAGGAAACGACGTGTTTAAAATTTTATTTGTCTGCATTGCATTGTTTTTCAATATCAACCCTGTATGGGCGCAAAGCAATGAAGTCATCAAAATTGTGGTTCCGTTTGCTCCAGGTGGTCCGATTGATTTAGTCGCACGCATTATTCAACCAGCATTAGCCAAGGAATTAGGCAAAACCGTCATCATTGAAAATCGAGCGGGTGCGGGTGGCACGATTGGCGTTGGCGCGGTTGCTACTTCTGCACCCGATGGAAAAACGCTTTTGTTAGCTTCGGGGGCATTTGTATTATCAGCGGGCACCATGTCTTCATTGCCCTATGATCCGCGAAAGGATTTAGAACCGATTGCACTGATGGGTCAAGTACAAACTGTTTTAGTTGTTCGACCTTCACTCGACGTCAACTCTCTGAATGACTTGGTGAACAAAGGTCGCAACGGCGCAAAATTTAATTTTGGGTCTTCGGGCATGGGGTCGAGCATGCATATTGCAAGTGAGTTAATTAATTTAAGTGCAGGCACCCATTTTCAGCATGTGCCTTACAAAGGCGCAGCTCTTGCAATCAACGATTTGATGGGTGGCAATTTTGATTTTTTAATTGCTGATTTACCTGTATTAGCACCATTCATCAAGGACGGAAAACTCAAAGCCCTTGTGATATGCGACTCTCAGCGATCCTCACGGTTGCCTCAAATTCCACATGCAGTTGAAGCGGGTTTGCCCGAATTGCAAATGAATAACTGGTATGGCTTGATGATGCCTGCTGGCGTTTCGGTCAAAGTAAAGTCTGATATGGAGCTGGCATTGCTCAAAGCATTTCGTGCGCCAGAAATTGCTTATCGATTGACCGATTTAGGCCTGAGTGCCCCAGGGGATGCTGCAACATTCAAAAACAAGTTGAATTCAGAGTTTGAAAAATGGATTCCTGTGATTCGCAAAGCAGGGATTCGATCTGAATAATCGTCGTGAACCGTTGTTGTTGAAATGGATGTGTATGAATAAAAAATCTTTGTTGCTGATGCTTGCATCAAGTCTTGTTTCTACTCTTTTGTATGCTCAAACAGCTTCAGATAGCATCAGAATCATCGTTCCTTTTGCAGCAGGAGGACCCGCCGATCAAATAGCGCGCATCATCTCCACACCCTTGGCAATTGCATTAGGAAAAACTACAGTCGTTGACAATCGCGGCGGAGCGGGTGGCGTCATTGGCGTGTCGTTGGCGTCCAAAGCGCCTACTGACGGCAACACTCTATTGCTGACCACATCCAGTTTTGTGATTACTGCTGGCATCACGCCCAATCTTTCTTATAACCCTCGCAAAGATTTAGAGCCCGTATATTTGTTGGGTGAAGTTCAAACCATGCTGGCCGTTCGTAACAACTTAGGTGTGAATACCTTAGCTGAATTAATTACCAAGGCCAAAGGGTCCAACAAACTCAACTACGGCTCAACAGGTGTTGGTGGAACCATGCATATTGGCGCAGAGTTATTTGGTAAGGCTGCAAATGTTCAAGTGGTTCATATCCCCTACAAAGGCGCGGCACCTGCGATCACAGACTTGATTGCGGGTACGGTTGACTTTGTCAATGCTGACGTGCCAATCTTGCGCAACTACGTCAAAGACAATCGCATCAAAGCGTTGGTCATTTATGACACGAAAAGGTCCCCGTTGTTGCCTGATGTTCCGACAGCTGTTGAGGCCGGTTTGCCCAATATGCTGATGAGCAATTGGTATGGTGTGCTTGTGCCAGCAGGTGTGAGTATAGAAAACCGCAAGCGAATTGAAGAAGCATTGGCCAAAGTTGTGAAGCAACCCGATGTAGCCGCAAAATTAACGGACGCAGGCTTTATGAATCCCAAGGATGCCAATGGTTTCAAAGCGCGTTTAGAGGCCGATTTTGATCGTTGGATCCCTTGGCTTAAGGAAGCCAATATCAAAGCTGAATAGGAACCTAGCTCACATGATTTATGAACATCGCACCTATACGGTTCAACATGGAACGATGGATGAGTATTTAGAGCGCTATGAAAAATTTGCTCTACCCATTCAACTTAAACATCTCGGACGTTTATTAGGTTTTTTTGTTTCTGAAATAGGTCCTCTCAATCAAGTGATACATATTTGGGCTTATGACAGCTTGGCAGATAGAGAAAAAAGACGCGCCAATCTGGATGCCGATCTTCAATGGGCTGCGTTTAAAGAAACCAATAAAGGCAGTTTTACTCAACAAGAAGTCAAAATTTTAAAACCCACAAGTTTTAGCCCCAGTTATTTTTAACTTTTAAATTCAACAACATGTCCACATCGACGAATTCCATCCAAACATTCAACCCTAATCCAAGTTTGCCCACCCTTCATTTGCCTTCATTGGCCTGCGATGCGCACGTTCATATCTTTGGCCCTGTTGCAAAGTTTCCATTTGCAGACGATAGAAATATCACTCCGATGGACGCATCGAAAGAAACTTTATTTGCACTGCATAAAAAGCTGGGGGTCGCTCGCTGCGTGATTGTTCAATCGATGGTTCATGGATTCGACAACCGTGTTGTGATTGACGCTATGCAAGCTGCACCCGGTCGCTATTTGGGCGTTGCATTGGTACCCACTGATGTTGCAGACGCTGAACTGGCTCGACTGGCGCATTCGGGTATTCGAGGGATCCGATTTCACTTTGTGAAACACTTTAGCACTGGTATACAAACGCAACAGTTGGTTGATTTTTCAAAACGACTCAAACCTCATGGTTTGCATTTACAATTACATTTTTCTAGCGACATGATTGAAGAACTCACTCCTGCGATTACTCAATGCGTGGTGCCAGTGATGATCGATCACATGGGGCGTGTTGATGCACGCGAAGGTATCAACGGGCTACATTTTTTAGCCTTGTGTTGTTTATTAAAAAATTCACACGTCCATGTCAAAGTTAGTGGTGCCGATCGGATCGATCGTGTGTTTGACGCAGATCCACCTTATCCCCAGGGCATTGTAATTGCTCGACAACTCATGCGTGAATTTCCTGATCAGTGTGTTTGGGGCACCGATTGGCCACACCCCAATCAAAATCATTTTCCAGACGACGGCAAACTGATTGACAACATTGCGTGCATCGCTATAACGCCCGCTGAAGTAACAAAATTAATGGTGACGAATCCTCACAATTTTTATTCTTTTTAAAACTCAATTATAATCAGCGATCATGAAATATAAAAATACATGGCTAGTTTTCTTTTTGATATTCAATTTTATTTTATTAAATGCGCATGCTGAGTACCCAAAAGGAACCATCAAAGCAATCGTTCCTTTTGCACCAGGAGGGTCATCTGACGCATTGGCACGTTTATATGCCAATAAACTAGCCACCTTGCTGGATAGAACTGTGATCATTGAAAACCGTGCAGGAGCCTCTGGAAATATTGGAATATCTGCATTAGCCAAATCAAAGCCTGATGGCTTAACGATTATGTTTTCATCCAGTGCTGTGACTTGGAATCCTGCACTTTTTAAAAAACTAGATTTTGATCCCAATAAAGATGTAATCCCTGTTGCGCGATTAGCCGAATCACAACAAGTGATCAATGTCAATTCGTTAAAATTTCCAAATCAAAATCTTAAGGAAGTAATTGAAATAGCGAAAGATAAACCTGGAAAAATAAATCTAGCAGCATCTGGCGTCGGGCTTATTGAAAGTTTTTTTGCAGTTAAAAATTCAATTGATGTTGAAATTATTCGATATAAAAGTTCCGCTGATGCCATGCGCGCATTATTAACAGGTGAATGCGATATTTTTATGGGGAGCGCTTTGAATGTTGTTCCACTTTTATCAACAGGTAAATTTCGCTCTATCGCGGTGACGGGTTCGTCTCGAATGAATGTTTTACCAAATGTACCGACAACAGCCGAAGCCGGTTTTCCTGATATACAATTTTCTTATTTGTTTGGTGCTTTTGCTCCTGGGGGTACGGCCATTGAAATTATAAAAGAACTCAATATGTTGCTTAATAAAATAACCAATGACCCTCTCGTTTTATCTGAAATGACAAAGCTCGGATGGACGCCACGAACGAGCACGGCAGAACAATTTGCAGCTGAATACAAAGCTGAAATTTTGGAATGGAAAGAAGTGGCACGGCGAGCAAAAATTGAAACGATTGATTAAATTTATATTCCAATGTCAAAATCTGCTGTACTTGGTATGCCTAAACTTCCCATCGAAGCAATTCGGTTGTTGGAAAAAAAATTTATTGTCCATCTCATGCCAGCTCATGAATCTAAAAAAATTCCTGACGAATGGACCCCTCATATCAGAGCAATCGCAACTCCTGGAAGAGATCCAGGTATTGGAAAATTAGATTCCATCGTCTTTAATCAATTACCTCATTTAGAAATCATTTCATCTTTTTCTAGTGGTCTCGACGGTATTGATGTTGATGCAGCAATGAATAGGGGTATCGCCGTAGGCCACGCTCCAGATGTTCTGGCCGAACCGGTGGCTGATATTGCATTAGGTTTAGCAATTGATCTTGCCCGAGGAATTACAAAAGGCAATCACTATGTAAAGCAAGGCCTATGGTCAAAACAGGGGCCCACTCCGTTAGCAATATCCTTATCTGGAAAAGTTGCAGGCATTGTAGGTCTTGGAAGAATTGGTAAAGCTCTTGCCGATCGTTTGAGGGCTTGTGGACTCACTGTTTGTTATACAGGGCGAAAACAACAACCACATATTTCATTGGAATACTTTCAAAGTCTTATTGAATTAGCATCGAAAAGTGATTTTTTATTTTGCTGTTGTCCTGCGACGACTCAAACGAATAACATCATCAATAGTGATGTATTGAATGCGCTGGGACCGACAGGATTTTTAGTCAATGTAGCGAGAGGATCAGTTGTTAATGAAGAGGATTTGATTTCTGCTTTGCAAACGGGGGCCATCCTAGGCGCAGGTTTAGATGTTTGCAATAATGAACCCCATCCTGATCAACGATTTTTAAATTTAACCAATCTATTGATATTGCCTCACTTAGGTGCTTCAACAGTTGAAGCAAGAAACAGTATGTTTGAAGTGATGTTTGACAATTTAGAACGTCATTTTTCTGGACAAGCGATGCGATTTCCTTTTTGCAAATCCTAACCTCAAGTATTTCACTGCGCTTTGATTTGCGCTTCTGGAATTAACTTCGCCCACTTTTCAGATTCGCGCTGCATCACTTGATTGAATTGATTGGCACTACCAAATTCGGGTTGTATGCCTTGAGTTAGAAGTGCATTGGCAACTTCAGGGGTTTGCAGTGCTTGCTGAATTGATCTTTGAAGCACCTCAACAACGCCTGCGGGTGGCTTTGCAGTCGTTAAAAAACCAAAATGACCGACCACATCAAATTGAGGCAATCCCAATTCTGTAAATGTGGGTACATCTTTGATTTCTTCATTTCGTTTATCGCCTGTAATCGCCAATGCTTTGAGGCGACCTGATTTGATCAGCGGTATTGCAGCCACATTATCGATAGCCGCTTGTATATGACCTCCTACCAAAGCAGTCATCGCTGGACCACTACCATTGAAAGGCACATGAACCATTTGAATGCCCGCTTGGCGCATATAAAGTTCCATCGCTAGGTGCGGGGCGCTTCCTACGCCCGATGAGCCAAAACTGAACTTGTTGGGATTGGACTTGATCACTCGAATAAAGCTCGCATAATCTTTAATATCGGATGATCCAGGAACAACCAGCCAATAACGCAAAGTTCCTATTTCTGCCAAGGCTTGAAAGCTTCGCAAAGCGTCATACTTTAATCCTGTATAAAGAAATGCACTTGATGTATGTTGCATGGCATTCACCAGTACCAAAGAGTATCCATCGGGTGCTGAGGTTGCTACATTAGCTATCCCAATGGTGCCACCTGCACCCGGTCGGTTATCGACCATAACAGGTTGACTCAGCAACTCAGACATTCGTTTACCGATGACACGTGCAATCACGTCTGTTGCGCCCCCAGGAGGAAAGGGAACAACCAAGCGCAATGGTTTAACTGGAAAATCTTGTGCTCTGAGCGTTGTCCATGTACTTGTCAATAAGAGGGCACTTGTAGCCATCGTTTTTAACATGCGACGACGTTTAATATTTTCCATTTGCATTCCTTTTTTTAATTAAATCGAATAATTCAATACCAAGCCAGCCTGTGGCCATTGGACTTCAACCAAACATCCAGCATAAGCTTGTGTGATGTATGCTTTGCGCATGTCTGCTCCACCCCAACAAATATTGGTTGTATGCGTATCACCTGCAATGGATATAAAAGACGCTGTACGACCATCAACAGGACAAATAGAGATACCACCTCGATCTAAATTGGCAACGCATACTGTTCCATCAGCTTGTAAACCCAGCGAATCAAAACGCGCATAAACAGGCGACATATGAATCAATCGTCCGCCATGCGGTGATTGTGTTGATGCAACAGGAGATTCTTTTAAAAGACCTGGACCACTCAACTCCCAAGCCCATAAACGAGCGGTCTCTGTTTCAGCAACATACAAGGTTTTTCCATCAGGCGAAAGCCCGATGCCATTGGGCCGACTAATAGGAAAAATGACAGGCCAACCGCCCGAGCCATCTGCCTTTGCGTAGTAGACCGTTCCACGATCAGATTCATTGGCTCTGGTTTTTCCAGGATCGGTGAAATAAAAACCACCTGAGGCATCAAACACCAAATCATTCGGTCCCCTAATGCGCTTTCCATCAATGTGATCGTATAAAACCTCAAATGCGCCTGTTTCGATATTCACACGTTCAATACGACCTGTTGTGTAATCTTGAGGTTGCCCATGGTTGACCCAAGCGCCGTCAGCGCGTTGTCGAAAATCAAAGCCACCGTTGTTACAAACATAACAAAATCCATCGGGTCCAATGGCTGCACCATTGGGTCCACCCCCCAGATTCGCAACAATCGATTTACGTCCCTCTGCCTCTATTCGCGTGAGCGTTTGTCTGCGAATCTCAACAACCAAACAACTTCCATCAGAGAGCCACACGGGTCCTTCAGGAAACCACAAATCTTGCGCGATGATTTTGGGTGTCATTTTTAATCCAGTGTAGGGATGCCCACTTTGACGGCCAAATCTTTGAGTCGTTTAATTTCTTCAAGATAACGTTGCGACGCGTCCTCAACAGATTTTTGAACAGGCTCCGCACCCCCGCGTCTAAAAGCAGCAATCACTTCAGGCTTTTGAGTAATCTCGTTGAGGGCTGAATTGAGTTTGCGTTTAATCGGATCGGGCGTATTGCCTTGAACATACACACCAAAAAAACTGCTGTAAACATAATCGGGCATTCCAGCCTCTTTGGTTGTTGGTACATCAGGAATGTCAAATTGTCGCTTGGGTCCCGTGACGGCCAAGGCTTTTAATTTGCCTTGATTTAAAAACTGAATAATACCCGGTGTATTAATGATGATGAAATCAACTTCGCCTTTTAAGACCGCCGTAATCGCATCGCCTCCACCTTTATAAGGTATTACCGCGACGTCTAATTTTCCTGCCGAAGTAAACATGTCAATGACCAATCTGGTACCGCCAGCACCTGCGTTTATTTTTCCAGGATTTTTTTTGATCAGATCTAAAAATTCTGCCAATGTCTTGGCCTGAGTTTTTTCAGGATTGATGACGATGACATTGTAGTATTCGCATGCGATACCAATGGGTGTTAAGTCTTTGAGTGGATCGAATCGCAACTTAGAATACAAAACCGGATTGACCGTTGCTGCACTTGAGTTAAACAACAAGGTGTAGCCGTTTGGATTGGATTTGGATACATATTCCATTCCTATGTTTCCATCGGCTCCAGGCCTGTTTTCTACAACAATGGTTTGAGACAATTGCTTTCCCAATTGATCGGCGACCAAGCGACCAAAAATGTCAGTTCCTCCACCTGGTGGAAACGGTACAACGCCAGTTAGGTTGCGTTCTGGAAAACCTTGAGCATGGATGATTGAAGATATTGCAAACAACCCAACCCAAGTCATCTTTTTTAGAAAATAACGGTTCATGATTTCGCTCCCAAAGTTAAATTATTCAAGGTTTTTTTCTTAGCGCAACTTCCACTGCGGTTTTCTTTTTTCTTTAAATGCACGTGAACCTTCGGCTCCGTCTTCAGTCTCGGCAACCTCTTTGTCTAAGGCTTTTGCGTAAGATACCAATGCTGGATCAAAAGCCGTGCTCAATCGATATAAACGCACGGCGGCTTGAACCGCCAATGGAGAACTCTCACATACCATTTGCGCCAAAGATTCAGCGGCCGCAATTAATTTATTCGCAGGGGTCACTTTATTAACAATACCATATTGCAAACACTCTTGCGGGGTTAATCTGCCATTACACAAAGTTAAATAAGCAGCAACCGCTCTGGGCAATTGTGCATACAAATTATGGGCTGACCCCAGACGACCGATCTTGGTGTGTGTATCACCAACCCATGCATCTTCAGACATCACACGCAACTGACATTGCAATGCCAAAGTAAAACCAACACCAACAGCCAAACCATTGATAGCACAAATTAAGGGTTTTTCTAAATTCGCATCGCTCGGTTGTCCACCGCCTCCCCAAAAAAATGCTGGATTGGTTGGATCTTCATGCGGGGTGCGCAATCCCTTTTCTTGGTATTCAGCCAAAAACTTGACGTCTCGGCCCGCACAAAATGCAGTGCCTTTACCGGTTAAAATACCAACATAAATATTGGGGTCGCGTTGCATATCGAGCCAACAGGTTCGCAAATCAATATAAGCATATGTATGTAATGCATTCAAGACTTGTGGTCTATTAATCGTCACATAAGCAATGTTTCCTTTTTTTTCATATAAAATATTCTCTAAATTTTTAGGTGCTGATGCAGGATCGTAGGGGGATTCGTAACGTGACATGATGACTCCTTGTTGAATGAATGGATGCTTTATTCGATGATGAGTAGGCCATCAACTGCGGCAACGGATGTCGGGCCGAGTTTAATGGGATTGATTTCTAAATTAAATTGAATCCAGGGTGCACTGGCAACCCAGCTTGAAAATAAACTTAAAAATTCTGCGCTGTTTTTGATTTGTGATTCGCTCAATAAATTGGGCAATCGTTGAATGGTTCTGAGGCACCGAATCATGACCTTTGCGTACTCAACGTCTAAAGGCGCTCTTGCAAAAACAATATCATCAAAAATTTCTGTATATTGCCCACCCATACCTATACCCACCATCACACCAAAATCTGAATCTCGCAGTGATGTGACCAATAATTCTTGATTGCCTGCAAACATATGTTGAACCCATAAGCCATCAAGTTTTACATTGAGTTCTTGTGCGCGCTCAACAAAACGTTTTTTTACAGCTTCCATGGCATCCAAAGAATCAATCGATAAGGCCACCAAACCCGCCGCTGCACGGTGCGTGATTTGTGTGGAAATCGCTTTCATCACCAATGGGAAGCCAATATTATTTGCAACTTTTTCAAGTGAATCATTCAACTCAACCAGTTGACCATTAGCAACTGGCAATTGCGCTCTCGTTAATAAGCCCGCAACTTGGTGCTCGCTAATCACACAAGGTCCTTGCAAATGTGTGAATGCTTGCCAATCAAATTCTATTTTTTTTATATTCAATTGACGCTGCATTTGTCTACACATGTCAGCATAGTCACAAATCAAGGATAATGTTTTGACCGCTCTTGCAGAATCACTGAATACATAGATTCCTCGCTCTTGCAATAATTGAGACAAACCCTCGGGCATGGACTGCCAAGTCACCAAAATTGTTTTTTCGGTATTTTGTTTGATTGCACAAAGCATATCGACCAACTGCGGCGCTAAATCTCCAAAGCCAGACGCCATGAAAAGCCATGCGCCATATTGCGGATCCTCATTCATACAGGCAAACGCCAAAGGTAATTTCTGTCGCAAGCCAGGATTGGTCATTACACCAGGCGTCATGTCCACAGGATTAAAACAGGCACTGATAGGAGTTAAATTCGGCGACAACAGTGCCATCCGATCGTCCTTCATCCGTGTTACGCTTAAATTGGATTTAGCGCATTGATCGGTTGTGATCACACCGCTGCCACCACCAAATGTGGAAACCAAAACGTCTCGATTACTGGGTAATTGATGAGCGGGCATGCACGATAGTTGACCGCATACATCGATCATTTCTTCTGTTGAAAAAACACGTATAACTCCAAACTCTTGCAAGATGGCTGAAAAAGTTCGATCCATTCCTGCCAATCGCCCGGTATGCGCCAATGCCGCATGACTGCTGGCTTCACTGGCACCACCTTTGAGCATGACAACGGGTTTTTGATTGGCACGTGCAATCTCTAAAGCTTGAACAAATCCCTGCGGATTAGATAAACCTTCGGTATAAACAGCGATTACTTTTGTACCTGGATCACAAGCTAAAACGTGAATGAAATCTGATAAACCTAATCCCACTTCATTGCCAACGCTCACTGTGACGCGCATGCCATAGCCCAATGCACGCGCTCGACTCAAAACATTCACACTGATGCCGCCACTTTGACTCACCAGTGAAACTGAACCCGTGAGCAGTTGATCTTGCTCATAAAGTAAATTACTAAAAGAAGCCGAGATGGCATTGGCTGTATTGATGATGCCAATGCAGTTGGGGCCACACAATTGAATTCCAGTTTCTACACACGCCAAACGTAACCGTTCTTGTAATACCGCACCTTCGGGACCCGTTTCTGCAAAACCACCCGCCCAAACAACGGCCGATAAAATTCCTTTTGCTGCGCACGCTCGCAATGTTTCTTCAATAGCCGCAGCAGGTAAGGCCAAGATGGCCATATCAGGAACCCCAGGTAATGCATCAACCGTTGGATAGCAGGTTAATTCCGCAACCTGAGTTTGTTGAGGATTCACAGGCCATATGGCGCCCGCATATTTGAATTTTTTTAAAAATCGTACGGCAACACCACCTAAATTTCCTTCACGATCAGAACTACCAATGACCGCAATCGATTGCGGCGCCAACAATGGCGTGAGATGACCAAAAGGCCGTTCCCATGGAGCTAGTTTGTGATCGCTGGGCATGAAGTCTCCGTCTGGTTTTAATGCATAAACTTCATTATCAACCCTTAATTAATATGTCAAAATGGATTTTTTTCATTAATTGCATGAGTTATATGAATGAATAGACGATCCCTCGTTCCAACTATGTCGCTTCTCGAAGCGTTTGAAGCCTCTGCACGACACGGCAGCTTTACCCATGCAGCATCAGAATTGCACCTCACACAAAGTGCAGTGAGTCGACAAGTGCAAGCGCTTGAAAAATCCTTAGGCATGCAATTGTTTAATCGGTATGGCAGAAAAATTATTTTGACTGAAATAGGTGCGGGCTATGCGCGAGAAATTGCAAACGCGTTAGCGTCAATTCGTAGTGCGACATCTCAAGTCATCGCATTTCGAACGGGTGTTGGATCGCTTCAATTGGCAATTCTTCCCACTTTCGGTTCTAAATGGTTATTACCACGTCTCAGTAATTTTTATTTGCATCATCCAGGTGTGCTCGTTCATATTCATTCTCGCATTGGTCATTTCAATTTATTACAAAGTGGTATTGATGCAGCTATTACAGCGGGTGACGGGCCTTGGCCTGGTCTGGTGTCTCATCCCTTATTAGAGGATGAGAGAGTAGTGATTGCCAGCCCGGGTCTTTTAAAAAAAATTAAACTCAAGCGACCTGAGGATTTATACCAACATATATTGCTAGGCGTCTCAACGCGTCCACAAGCGTGGATGGATTGGTTCAACAATCAAAAACTCTCTCCGAGTCAGATTCAAATGGGTACCTTATTTGAGTTCACTGCCCATTTGATTCAAGCCGTGGTTGCAGGGATGGGTGTGGGTGTGGTCACACGAGTTTTAATTGAAGAAGAATTAAAAGCAGGAAGTTTAGTGATTCCGTTTGAACAAAAGGTGGCAGGCAAACACCGTTACTGCTTAGTCTACCCGCATGAAAAAGAAAATTTTCCACCTTTGGTTGCGTTTAGAAATTGGGTCTTGGCACAATCGAAAAAATAAATTTATTCAATTTTTGCACCCGTTGCTTTCACAATTTTTTCTGCACGCACCAAATCATCTTGTAAATATTTTTGTGCATCAGCAGGTGTGTCCAATATCGGATCTAAGCCCATGCTTTCTAACTTGGCGAGCACCGCAGGGTTTTTCATGGCAATGAGCATCGCCGCATTGAGTTTTTGAATGATGTCTTTAGGAGTGCCCGCAGGTGCGGCAAAGCCCCAAAAACTTTCCATATCCAAATCGGCAACGCCCATTTCTGCAAAGGTGGGAACATTGGGAATCAGTGGATTGCGTTTGTTGCCACGTACTCCAAAGCCTTTCATCTTGCCCGAGTTGATATTGGCAATGAT
>RFYV01000048.1 GCA_009921265.1 Betaproteobacteria bacterium
CATCAAAGACAAACCTATTACATTGGTTGTTCCCTTTGTTGCAGGTGGACCCACAGATCGTGTTGCGCGCGATTTAGCAGAAGCTTTGCGTAAACCGTTGGGTGGCGCCATTGTGGTGGTTGACAATGCGGCAGGTGCAGGCGGCTCTATTGGTGCCAACAAAGTGGCCAAAGCCAACCCCGATGGACACACATTGTTGTTACATCACATTGGTATGGCTACGATGCCCACTTTGGTGCGCAACATCCCATTCAAAGTCGACTCAGATTTTGAATACCTCGGCATGGTCAATGATGTACCGATGACACTCATTGCCAAGCCCCAAATGCCAGCCAACAACTTCAAAGAACTTATGGTTTGGATCAATGCCAACAAAGGCAAAATCAATTTGGGCAATGCAGGTGTGGGTTCTGCATCGCATTTGTGTGGGTTGCTCTTTCAAAACGCAGTTCAGGTTGACATGACCACTGTTCCCTATAAAGGCACCGCACCTGCACTCTCCGATCTCATGGGTGGACAAATCGATTTGTTGTGTGATCAAACAACCAACACATCAAGTCAAATCGAAGCTAAAAAAGTCAAAGCATATGCAGTGACCACACTCAAAAGACTTTCAACACCTGCACTCAAAGATTTGCCCACCATGGACGAATCTGGCCTCAAAAATTTCCAAGTCACCATATGGCATGGCATCTATGGTCCCAAAGGGCTTCCTGCCGATGTACAAACTAAAATCAGTAACGCACTCAAGACCGCGCTCAAAGATCCTGAGTTCATCGAAAAACAAAAAGGTTTAGGCGCAGTGGTTATCACCGACAACCGTATTGAAGGCGCAGAGCACAAAAAATTCGTAGCTGCTGAAATCACCAAGTGGAGCCCCGTTATCAAAGCTGCAGGCGTCTACGCTGATTAATCATGTTGTTGTGGGTTACACAAGCCAATGGCGCGTTGCATGAAGTAAACGCGCAAGAGGGTCAAACACTCTTAAGCGCGATTCAAAATGCAAGCGTCGACGGCTTGGTGGCCGAATGCGGTGGCAATTGTGTGTGTGCAACTTGCCATTGCTATATCGATGAAGCGCAAATAGCTTCTATTCAGCCGGCCGATGATGATGAGGAGCAAATGCTCGAATTTGTTGCCGCTGAGCGCAAAGACAACAGTCGCTTGGCTTGTCAACTTCAAATCACATCTAACATGGACGGTCTCAAAATTCAACTGCCTGATCGACAGTTTTAAATTTTATTTACGCATAGTTGTATACGCCTTGTTTGGTTTTTCTACCCCAGTGTCCAGCGGCTACCATTTCTTTGAGCAATGGGCTCGGCCTGTATTTAGAGTCGCCAAACTGCGCCAAATAAACTTCCATCACTGCTAAACAAACATCAAGGCCAATCATGTCGGCTAAAGCCAAGGGGCCAATCGGATGATTGCAACCCAATCGCATACCTGCATCAATATCTTCGGGTGTTGCCAAGCCTTCGCCCAAAACAAAAAATGCTTCGTTAATCATGGGAACCAAAATACGATTCACAACAAAGCCTGGTGCGTTTTTAACGGTGATCGGAGTCTTGCCGAGTCGCGTCGCCAGTTCGTGAACTTGCGCATGCGTCTCATTGCTGGTTTGTAATCCACGAATGATTTCTACCAAGGCCATTACAGGCACCGGATTGAAAAAATGCATGCCAATCAATCGATCAGGACGTTGCGTCACAGCCGCTAATTGCGTGATTGAAATAGAAGAAGTATTAGACGCAATCAAAGTAGAGGCGGGTAGCATGCCATCGAATTGCTGAAGAATTTTTATTTTGAGACTCAAATTTTCTGTGGCAGCCTCAATCACCAAATCAGTCGATAGTAAATCTTCGTAGCGGGTACTTCCGCGCACACGCGACAAGATCTTTGTTTTATCTGCGTCAGCGATTTTCTCTTTTTTCACCAATCGATCTAAGCTCGAGGCAATCGTGGCCAAACCTTTTTGAACCGCAGCGTCTTGAATATCAACCATCACCACTTGAATGCCTGCAGCGGCACAAGTTTGTGCAATACCATTTCCCATGGTGCCAGCGCCGACAACGCCAATTGTTTGAATCATTATCTTTCCTTTTTAACTAAAAAATTATCGACCAAATCGTTTGCGCGTGAGGTGCAAAGCAATCATCCACGAAGACACGCCATAAATCATCAAGACAACCACATGCACGAATGCATGTTCGGGCCAGCGATCCAAAAACAAAGGACGAATGAGTTCAACGGCTTGCGTCAATGGCAACCATTGTGAAATCATATGGATCCAAGGCGGCAATTGATCCCTCGGAAAAAATACGCCACTTAAAAAAGTCATAGGCGTTAAAACCAAAGTAAAGTAATACGTGAAAAAATCATAGCCTTTGGCCAATGCATTAAAAATTAACGCCATGCAACTGAAGGTGAGGCCCATGCCTAATAAGATCGGCCAAGCCACAAGCAGTTTGGGTGATTGGCCAATTCCCAACGCCAACATCACAAACAAAATAGCAGTCACGGTAAACAAAGATTTAAAACCAGCCCAAAGCATTTCTGCCAGCAACACATCGTCTAATTTAACGGGCGCATTCATGATGCCGTCCCAGGTCTTTTGTACATGCATGCGCGAAAAAGCTGAATAAAGTGCTTCAAACGTGGCTGCATTCATGGCACTCATACAAATAGATCCACTGGCTAAAAAAACCAAGTACCTTACTTTTTCTTCGCCGAGTTGAACTTCACCTACCAATGAGCCCAAGCCGTATCCAAATGCAACCAACCACATCAGGGGTTCTGCAATATTACCGATCAAACTCGGTATCGCAAGTTTTTGCCACACCAAAAAATTACGCAAAAAAACAGGCCAAAAACGCAAATGCATCACGCTTCCTCCCGAATTTGTCGGCCTGTAAGTTTTAAAAATAAATCTTCCAAATTAGCAGGTCGATGTAAGGTTCGAATTTGTTGATACACGCCTAACGCTTGCAACAATGGTTGAGCTCGATGCGTGTAAAAAAACACTGTCTCACCGCTGGTCTCCACGCGCTGGGCTAAATTTTTAAGATCACTGGTGGCCAGCGAAATGGCATTTGTACCAAATACTTCCACCACATCGGGCTCTAAATACTCTTCAATCAAATCACGCGGGGTTCCTTGTGCAATGGTTTTCCCATGATCCAAAACCAAAAGACGATGACACAAACGCTCCGCCTCATCCATGAAATGAGTCGTGAGCAAAATAGATTTGCCTTGTTGCAATAATTGTTGCAATCGCTCCCACATCAAGTGACGCGCTTGTGGGTCAAGCCCTGTAGTGGGTTCATCCAGTAACAAAAGTTTTGGGTCATTGATCAATGCACGTGCCAAACTGAGTCTACGCTTCATGCCGCCAGACAACTCGCCAGGCTTGGCATTGGCTTTATTGCTTAAAGCAGCAAACTCCAATAATTTTGGAATGCGTTTGGCGATGTCTTTTATGGAATGACCAAAATAACGACCATAGACCATTAAATTTTCAGCGCATGTAAAGTCAGGATCTAGTGTGTCAAATTGACTCACCACGCCCAATTGAGATTTAATTTTTAATTCATCAACAGGCATCTTCCAACCAAAGGCGCTGATGTTGCCTGAATCGGGTTGCGTCAAACCCAAACACATGCGAATGGTGGTGGTTTTTCCCGCACCATTAGGCCCAATCACTCCCAGGCATTCACCAGGCGCAATTTGAAACGACACATGATTGACAACTTGTGTAGGCCCGAAAGATTTATTCAGCGACTCACAAACCAAATACGCATCTCTCATTGAAACGCAACCTCGGCAAAACTTCTTAATTTTCTACTTTGCAATTGCCCCAGTGTTTGTGAGCGCAACAATTCAATAGTCCGCATGCCGATGCGCAAATGTTGATCGACACGGTCGCGGTAAAAATGATTGGCCATACCCGGCAGTTTAATTTCACCATGCAGGGGTTTATCGCTTACGCACAACAGTGTTCCATACGGCACTCTGAATCGAAAACCATTGGCCGCAATCGTTGCGCTTTCCATATCCAAAGCAACCGCACGACTTTGACTGAAACGTCTTTGTGGTGTGTTGTCAGGCAACAACTCCCAATTACGATTATCTGTGCTAGCCACTGTACCTGTGCGCATGATTCTTTTTAATTCTGCACCTTTGCATTGCGTTACATCTGCCACCGCTTGCTCAAGTGCACGTTGAATTTCGGATAAGGCAGGAATAGGCACCCATAAAGGCAATTCCTCATCCAATACATGGTCTTCGCGCACATAAGCATGTGCCAACACATAATCACCCAATTGCTGTGAATTGCGCAGCCCCGCACAATGTCCCAACATAATCCACGCATGGGGCCGAAGAACAGCGATATGGTCAGTAATGTTTTTTGCGTTGGCTGGGCCCACGCCAATATTGACCATGGTGATGCCTTTTCGATCCGCGCGAATCAAATGATAGGCGGGCATTTGTGGCAAACGCGGTGGCGCCACACCTAATGCGTCATCATTTTGTGCTGAAAGACCTTTTCTTCGTGTGATGACATTACCCGGCTCAACAAATGCGATGTATTCACTGTTGGGATCAGTCATTGCTTGTCGCCCCAGTTTAATGAATTCGTCGATATAAAACTGGTAGTTGGTAAAAAGCACAAAATTTTGAAACCATTCAGGCCGCGTACCGCTGTAATGTCTTAATCGATGCAAAGAATAATCCACACGAGGCGCAGTAAATAATGAAAGTGGCATTGCTTCGCCAGATTTTTTCTCTCTTGTGCCATTGGCAATGCCGTCATCCATCGACGTTAAATCAGGCAAATCAAACACATCACGCATACGTTGACGACGCTCGGCACTCATCTCGCCTTCAATGTGATCGCTATTGCCAAACGAAAAATGAATTGGAATCGGATGACTGCTAACACCCACTTCTAAAGGAACATTGTGATTAGCAAGAAGCAATTGAAATTGCTCTAAATAATAGTTGCCAAATAAATCGGGACTGGTGAGCGATGTTTCGTAACGTCCTGGTTCGGCAACAAAACCAAAGCTCAAATGCAAACCCTCGTGCACCACCGAATCAGTTTGGATTCGCACAAAGGGATAGCAGGCGCGAATTCTTTGTGTGGGCTCTTTGCCTGCAACAAATTGTTGCAATGCTTCACGCAAATGCGTGATTGATAGGTTGTAAATGTGTTGAACCTGCGCCAACGCTGACGCAGCGTCGGTGTGACGAGTAGGAGCTATAAATGGGGGTGTTTTAAGCATCCCCTATTGTGCAATGTTTGGATGACTGTTTAATGTCACCCTTTAGAATTAATTTAAGAGGTGGTTAATAAAGCGGCGCACGCTTTGCTGGTATCGGAATCAAGTTCAGCTGCTGTTGGCATTTTGCCCCAGCCGCCTTTTTCAATAAAACTGCCACGTGACCACTCGTCAATCTTCTTGAGTTCAACCAAATTATTGGTAAAACGCGCATCGCGCTTGAACATTTCTGCACAGACGGGGGCTAGTGCTTTGGAAACTGCTTGAGTCACGCGCGAGTCGCCTGCGGATGTGGCTTGTTTGGAGGTTTGCCAGCCACCGAATCCAAATCCTAGGATTGACAAAATAACGGCACCAGCAATGGCACCCCAAACAGCAGTTTCAGTTTGTGCGGGAAATTTCATGAGAGGGTCTCGAAAAAAGAAAAACGGAAAAAACCCTCCGCAATGGGCTTACCTAATGTACGGGTTTGTAGCGCCTCGTGGTGATTTATCTTTTATGGCTCACAAGCCTGCAATTGAGGCTGACCATCGAAGTGATATAATGTTTTTCTTTTAAAAAAATGGCCCGGTAGCTCAGTCGGTAGAGCAGAGGATTGAAAATCCTTGTGTCGGTGGTTCGATTCCGCCCCAGGCCACCATTTATTTATAACTTGGTTAATGTGCCCTGTAATTTGGCACCCTTAGACAATTCCAGCTCGTGATAAGCCACTTTTCCATTAATTTCACAGGTCGATTGCAAAATGAGGAGTTCGGTCACGGTCAAATCGTTGCCTGCGCTACCCGCCACATTCATTCTTTCAGCGCGAACCTTGCCTTGAAAAGAGCCAGTAGCTTTGATCGTCACGTCTTTGGCAGTGAGACTGCCCTCAATCGTGCCAGCAATAATGACGGAGTTGGGAATCGTGAACTCACCACGGATCACCACACCTTCACCCACCATCAAGCTGCCGTGGGGCAAATCGTAAGGGTTGTGTGTGTTGGGACCGTTAGATAACTCCTGACGATCCTTGTTGGATTCAAATAAAGTTGCCAAATCTTATCTCCTGTGTAATTTTTCAACTATACACCGACAAGCTCAGAGCGCCAAATTTATTCGAGCGGTTCTTGTAATTTTTGGAAAAATACATCTTTGGCTTGATAATTGGTGATTTGTTGGCTCCACCCACGACTTTTAAGTCATTGCCCCACGCAATCGAGGCATCACAATCGTTCGCATTTCCATTGAATCAGAAACAAAACTCCAGCGCTGAAAACCACAAATCAATTGTAATTTGTGCGGACGACTTCGCCGCAAGTACCGCTATTTCGCAAGGCATCATCAGCCTGGCATCGGAAAAAAAAATTCAAGCCACAAGCGTCATGGTTTACTCTCATTTGTGGATGCAGCATGCAAGCATGCTCAAAGAGCATCAGGAAACTCTCGATGTGGGATTGCATTTGGATTGGACGAGTGAATTTGCCGTTCAAGCGGGACATGGCCTCTCATTGTCCAAGCTGATGGCAATGACACTACTCAAGCATTTGCATCCAAACGAAATCAAACGAATCATTCAGGAACAGTTGGATTTATTTGAAAAAACATGGGGCCAACCACCCGATCACGTTGACGGGCATCAACATATTCAACAATTTTCTGGAATTCGCGACTCACTTGTTTTAATTTTAAAAAATAGATATGGCAAGCACGCTCCATGGCTTCGCGTCTCCAAAATCAAGCAGTCCGACTTTCTTTTTAAAACTTGGGTCATCACTGCGATGGGTGCAACTGAGCTATTGCAATTGGCGCAAAAAAACGAAATGGCGCACTCCTATACATTGAGTGGCGTCTACGATATTAGAAATCAAACCAATTATTATCCAAAGCGAATGAAACAATGGTTGCTCAGCGCAGATCAGGGAACAATCATCATGTGTCATCCAGCCTCTGCCATCAGTGCAAACGATGTTCATGGCGCAACCCGTATTAATGAATATGCGTATTTATCAAGTGATGCATTCAATCAAGATTTGTTGCATGCAAAAGTTCAACTCGCGCGTGGATCCACGCTTTATCAAACTCAATTGTGAATATTTTTAGATTCAAATTATCGACATGGGCGTTCACGCTTTTAGGCTTGATGGTATTGCTTTTGGTCCTTGCGACTTTGCGGCCCTTGGCATTACCCGATGAGGGGCGATATGGCGAAATCGGTCGCTGGATGTTGATCAGTGGGGATTGGCTCACACCACGACTCAATGGAATGCCTTTTTTTCATAAGCCACCACTGCTTCATTGGTTGCAAGCTATTTCTATCAATATTTTTGGCTTTCATCCTTGGAGCTTGCGTGTTGTGCCTGCCCTTCACGCGGCCTTGATGTTATCGATGATGTATGCGGTGACGCTTCAAATGTCAAATCGTCAAACAGCCATTCGAGCCGTTTGGATGCTTGGCACCAGCCTCACTTTTTTGATCGGCGGTCAATATATCAATCACGATATGTTGGTAGCCACCTGGATTTCAATTGCTATTTGGTGTTTTGCATTTTCCTTATCGTCCAATCTCAAGCATCGCTCCAACTGGGCAAGACTAGGTTTTGTTGCTTGCGCATTGGGTATATTGAGCAAAGGGCTGATTGGAGTTGTTCTGCCGGGCATGGTGATATTTCCATGGTTGATTTTTACAAAGCAATTTAAAAAAATTATTCAGTGGCCTTGGTTTTCTGGCATTTTAATTTTTTTAATCATTGCCTTGCCTTGGTTTATTTTGAGTCAACAAAAATTTTCTAATTTTTTTGATTACATGTTTATCAAGCAGCAGTTCAGTCGATACACGGCGAGCGATTTCAATAACCGCCAAGAATGGTGGTTTTATTTACAGGCCAGCATGGTCTTGATGTTTCCTTGGTTGCTTTTTTCTTTGGCGAGTTTCAAGCTCAGTCGGTTCAAATTAGACAATTCAACAGAACAAAAAACGCAACATCTATATGTCTTGTGTTGGATATGGGTTGTCGCCATTACTTTGTTTTTTTCGATTCCCAACTCCAAACTCTATGGATACATTTTGCCTGTCATGCCACCATTGGCTGTACTGGCATCGATGGGCTGGGGTCGCGCGATGACGCATTTGCGATGGTCTAAAAAACTATTGATTGTATTGTGTCTCTTGAATATCGCAATCGCTATTGGAATCGTGACGCAAGTCGGCCCCACCACGCAGGCTTCAAGATCCGAAGACGTTGCAAAGATTTGGGCATGTGCTGCGCAACCCACCGACACTTTGTATGTAAATCAAAACTACCCCTACGATTTGCCTTTTTATGCACAAACACAACACCCCATTGTGGTTGTTGATGATTGGGGAAGAATTAAAAAAGAAAACACCGATGGGTGGGAACTCGAATTATTAGATGGCGCTTTGTTTGAGCCGCAAACCCAACAATATTTAAAAACACGTGAGTCATTGGTGCTGGCAGGAGTGCAGGCCAACAATTGGCTGATCATTAAAAATACAAACTCGATTGTCGATAGCCTTGAAGGTTGGAAGTTGTTTCATCAAGGCTATGGGTGGAGAATTTTTAAATCATCCAGCGCGACTGATTCTAAAAGACCACCATCGACTCAACACATAGGTTTGAGCGGCTGCAATCACTAAAGCAATCAACAAGGCCCACAGCAACGCAATGTTGAGCCAGCGATATAAAATTATAAAAATAATTTCGCTGCAAACAAAGCCAGTTAATGCAGTCACAGCAAACCGCTTCAAACTTGTTAATAGGTCTGTATCGGTGTTTGAAAAACTAAGCCAGCGATGTCCGCTAAAGCTGATAAAAAATGCGACGACAAAGCCGACTGCGTTGGCAACTTCTGGCACGATCGAATGTCGCAACAGATAAAAAACAAAAAAATGAGTGGCCGCTGCTGCGGCGCCGACAAATAAAAACCAAACGACAGAGCGATTCATCGCAAACATTTAACGGGTAAAAGTTGATGAACCCAGTCCGTGGCCCACTTGTTGTCGGATTAAATAATTTGGCCGTTGTTTGACTTCTTCATAAATTCTGCCGACGTATTCAGACAGTATTCCAACGGCCAACAATTGCAATCCACTGAAAAACATGAGGCCCACCACAATGGTTGCATAACCAGGCACGTTGATGCCCCAAATAAAATATTCACCAATGACCCATATGCCATAAGCAATCGCAAGAGAGGATAGACCAAAACCAATCCAAGTTAAAGCACGCAAAGGCACAATCGAAAAAGCCAGCATGCCGGTCAGTGCCAAAGCGATAGAGCCACCTATACCAAAATTCGATTTGCCATCTAAGCGGTTGAGTGGTTCGTAATCGATGGCGCAGCTTTTAAATCCCACCCAAGCGTAAAGACCCTTCATGAAACGATTACGCTCAGGCAATTTTTTTAAGGCGTCCACCGCTTGGCGATCCATCAAGCGAAAGTCCCCTGCATTTTCGGGGATTTTAAATTTTCCACCCCAATTGATGAGTTTGTAAAAAATACGAGTGAGCTTGGCTTGCAGTTTAGATTGATCGTCGCGTTTTTTCCGAACTGCATAAACCACGTCAAAACCGTTTTGCCAATGATGAAACATCTGCGCAATGATAGTGGACGAATGTTGACCATCCGAATCCATCAAAATGACCACATCGCCCTGAGCAGCGTCAATGCCCGCGCTCAAAGCGTTTTCTTTGCCAAAATTTCTTGAAAGCTCTACAAAAACAATTTCAGAAAATTTTGTGCACATCTCTTTCATCACTGAAACCGTTGCATCCATACTGCCGTCATCCACCACGATGAGTTCGACGCGTGATGACAGCGAACGCAGTACGCTCAAGGTTTGAGGAATGATATGGGGCAAATTGGCCGCTTCGTTGTAAGCGGGCATGATGCATGAAATGGAGGGCAGAGCTTTGATACGATCGTTCATGTACCGAATCATGCCAAAAAAAACGGGGTAGGTGTTTTTTATTTCTAAAAAATCAAGCTTATTTTTAAATTTTTGGGGTTATCAGTACCATTTGATATTGATTAAACTGTCTACCTGCCAAAATGAGCATTTCCCTCATACCTTATTTGAATCTTCCATGAAAAAATCAATTTGTATCATTTTCACAGTTTTATTGGCTTGGGTCGCCTCTTTGGCCCATGCGCAAGAGGCTTCGGCTTGGACGGATGGGTTTAACCTGTCTTCTAAAAAAGACGATGAATATCGCTTCATGTTCAGCCCCTATACCTACCATTTCAGTGGCAAGGATGGGCATAAAGACGTTTGGTTAGTGGGTGTCGAGCGCGAACGCGAAAACGGCATGCTTACTGGAGTTACTTTTTTCACCAATTCATTCGGTCAACCCAGTACTTATATTTTTCCATGGGGTCAAATGTATCGAGATATCGGATGGATACCTGGCATGTATTTCAAATGGACTGCAGGGCTTTTGTATGGCTATGTTGCACCCTATGAAAACAAAGTGCCGTTGAATCATAACGGATATTCTCCAGCAGCAATTCCTGCATTAGGCATTGAAAAATCAAATTGGCAAGTTCAAGTTAATGCACTGGGTACTAATGGTTTTATGTTACAGATCAACAGAAAAATAAATTAAAAATAATTATTCACACAAAGAGCGAATGCTCGGCGCAATAGGCATAGCATAAATCGAAGATGGGCTGTCTTTTTTTACTCCTGCAAAAATACGCACCTCTTGGCAACTCATAATCGCATCTTCTCCGCGATGAATTCGATGATCTTGCACAAAACTTTTGTTGCGCCATTCGGTAATTGACGTTGTGATGACGAGCACGTCGCCGTACGTAGCGGTTTTTGTAAATTGAGCCTGGGTATCAACCAACGGTGTACCAATCACGCCCAATGTCGTTGTGGTTTCTTGCCAAGATGGCACTCCACAACTAATAAAGAAGTGCCGAGACGCTGCATCAATCCATCTAAAAAAATGAGGAAACCAAACAATGCCTGCAGGATCGCAGTCGCCAAACTCGACGCGTTGGGTGTAGGTACTTGTGCGGGGCAAAGAAGAATTTGTCATAAAAATGGCGTCAAAATATAAAACTCCAGCATTGCATCATAATTGGAAATTACAGTCACTATCCAATTGCTATTCATGAAAACTCCAATATCACCCACGCGACTCACCTCTCTTTCGCATGGAGGAGGGTGTGGTTGCAAAATAGCACCTGGAGTTCTTAAGGAAATACTAAAAAATAATTCCGCATTTGCCTTGCCCCCGCAACTGTTGGTTGGCATTGAAACCTCGGATGACGCTGCCGTATACAAACTCAATGACGAACAAGCGCTGATTGCAACCACCGATTTTTTTATGCCTATAGTTGACGATCCATTTGACTTTGGGCGCATTGCAGCAACTAATGCGATCAGCGATGTTTATGCAATGGGCGGTACACCCATCATGGCCTTGGCGATTGTGGGGATGCCCATCAATGTTTTGAGTACCGACATCATTGCAAAAATATTGCAAGGCGGTCAATCGGTTTGTCAACAAGCAGGTATTCCGATTGCGGGCGGTCACACCATTGATTGTGTAGAGCCGATTTATGGTTTGGTGGTGATGGGTTTGATTCATCCCGATCGAATCAAAAAAAATTCCGATGCCAAACAAGGCGATGTGTTGATATTAGGAAAGCCATTGGGCGTGGGCATCTTGTCGGCCTCGCTCAAAAAAGAACAACTCTCACCTGCGGCTTACCAACAAATGATTCACACCACAACTCAACTCAACACGCCCGGTATTGCATTGTCTGCGATTGAAGGAGTGCATGCCATCACCGACGTCACGGGTTTTGGATTGGCGGGTCATGCATTAGAAATGGCAAGAGGATCACATGCCGATGTGCAGATTCAATGGTCCCAAATCCCATTGATCGATGGCGTGATGGAGATGGTTTCACAAGGCTTTGTTACGGGTGCATCGGCTAGAAACTGGTCGGGTTATGGTGATGAGGTCGTGTTGCCACACAATTTTTCTAAAGAGCAAATGGCTTTAATAACCGATCCGCAAACCAGCGGTGGATTATTGGTGAGTTGTTCTGAGCAATCGGCAAAAGAAGTATTAACCATATTTAAAAAACATGGCTTTGATCAAGCCAGCGTTGTGGGTTGCGTTCAAGCGCCGCGTGGCGACAAACCCTCGTTAACTATTTTGTAATACGAGTTTGTTGGCCGCCGCGCGTTGCGCAAACTCTGCGCGCAAGGCTTTGAGTTTTTCTCGTGGATCTTCCTTGGTGGTGGATGCTTCGAGAGCCATTTCTTGAATAAACCGACTGGGCAACATCGTCACCATTTCGCGCCCCTTTTTACGTTTCCGAGTCCAACTCACCACCAAACTGCGTTGAGCACGAGTAATTCCCACATACATCAAGCGACGTTCTTCTTGTAATCGCAATAGATTGAGTGCGTCTTGACGTTCGGTGCCCGCGTCTTCATCGGGCTTAAATGGCAAGACACCGTCATTCACGCCCACCAACACCACATGTGGCCACTCCAACCCTTTGGCGGCGTGAAGCGTTGAGAGTGTCACGACGTTTTGATCTTTTTCGCGTTCGTTAAGCGTTGCAAGCAGTGCAATGGTTTGAGCAATTTCCAGTAACGATTTGGATTCGGAAATTAAACTAACACCCGCCGCGTCATCAATTTGACCGCCGCATCGCTTGGCCATCCAATCACAAAACTCCAAAACATTCGTCCACTTTGCTGCTGCCAATTTGGCATTTTCTTCGTTGTCATAAAGACATTTTTCATAATCAATACTGCGCAACCATTCCAGTAAAAACGCATGCGCATTTTCTTGTCCCATGGTGTGACGCGCTCGATATTCCAAATCATTGATGCACCTTCCAAACTCTTGCAAACCACTGAATGCACGCGTTGATAAAACCGTACTCAGACTATTGCTAAACAATGCTTCAAATAAACTGACTTTGTATTGACTCGCAAATTGCCCTAGCCTTTGCAATGTTTGATGACCAATGCCTCGCTTGGGCGTGGTGACCGCTCTTAAAAACGCAGGATCGTCATCGTTATTGACCCAAATCCTTAACCAAGCGCACAAGTCGCGAATTTCTGCACGATCAAAAAAACTTTGACCGCCTGATACTTTGTATGGAATTTGCGCTTTTCGAAAAGCTTGCTCTAAGACCTTTGCTTGGTGATTGGCTCGGTAAAGAACAGCAAAATCTTTCCATTCGCGGTATTTTTTCAAATCATCGGTACCACTGATTACTTGACCGCCGCGCAAGGAAAGAATTCTTGCCATCACGCGTTCGGCTTCATGCTCTTCGTGGTCAGCGTCGGTAACGCGCACGGGCTCGCCTTCGCCGAGTTCGGAAAATAATTTTTTGGAATATAACTTGGGATTGGGCAAGATGAGTTGATTGGCCGCTCGTAAAATGGCGCCTGTGGATCGGTAATTTTGTTCAAGTTTGATGACTTTGAGTTGCGGAAAATCAATGGGTAAGCGTTGTAAGTTTTCGAGCGTTGCACCGCGCCATCCGTAAATCGATTGATCGTCGTCGCCAACTGCAGTAAATCGGGCTCGTTCACCGACTAACAATTTAAGTAATTCATATTGTGTGGCGTTGGTGTCTTGGTATTCATCGACCAATACATGACCCATGGTCGATTGCCATTTTTCTCTGACATCGGCATGATCGCGCAAAAGCTTGGCGGGCAGACTAATCAAATCATCAAAGTCAACGCTTTGATAAGCAGTCAAACGTTCTTCATAGCGGCCCATGATGCGAGCTATTAAGCGTTCTTCATCATTTTCTGAAAGATCCAAGGCCTGTTGCGCATTGAGACCTTTGTTTTTTAACAAGCTGATTGACCATTGCCATTGACGCGCTGTTTTAGCATCTGTGGTGCCGCCCGCGTCTTTTAGAATACTGGTGACGTCATCGCTGTCTAAAATACTGAATTGTTTTTTGAGACCCATCGCTTCACCGTCTTGACGCATGATGCGAACGCCCAGAGCGTGAAAGGTGCAAATCAAAACACGCTGCGCAGATTTGCCAATCAGTTGTTTGGTGCGTTCACGCATTTCGGTAGCTGCTTTGTTGGTAAAAGTGATCGCTGCAATTCGCTCGGGCTCGAGCCCCACTTCAATCAACTTGCCTACTTTGTGTGTGATGACGCGTGTTTTGCCAGAGCCAGCACCCGCCAAGACCAAGCAAGGGCCTTGAACATAGTTAACAGCTTCGATTTGAGGGGTGTTGAGAAGAGATGACATGCAGGTGACACACAATAGACGGTTGTCTATCAAAGCACATCATCATAACGGCACAATGGACTCATTATGTTAGAAATTTTAATTGTTACTTTTCCAACACATTTGTTTTATTTTTTGCGTTGCCTTGTATGTTGTTTCGATTCGGTGCTTCAACGCCGATTGCGCAATTGCTCGACCTGCCTTTGTTTTTAATTTACGCCATATGCGCTGTCATCATGGTGATATTTACGATTTCAATTTCGCTCAGTTCACACATTCGCTGGAATGATGCATCTTTTGGCGCCTTGGTGGCTGCATTTCCTAATACAGGTTTTATGGGGATTCCGTTGCTAGTGGCATTGTTTGGACAAGCCGCCGCAGGTCCTGCGATCGTGACCATCTTGGCTGATATGTTCATCACAACCTCGCTTTGTATTGGTTTGTCGCGATTAGATGGTGCAGAAGAGCATGGCGCGAGTCGTGCCATTCAAAAAGCTTTAAAAGGTGTTTTAGCCAATCCAATGCCTTGGGCGATTGCGGCAGGTTGTGTGGTCTCTGCCATGCAATTGCAAGTACCGTTACCCATCAACGCTACGATCGGATTATTGGCGGATGCAGCGTCTCCCGTGGCTTTATTCACCATCGGCGCAGTATTGGCACGTTCCACTTTGTTAGCCCAACAAGATTCAGACCACAGCGTCGAGTGGATTGATTTTGTACCGATTGCATTGATCAAACTTTTATTGCATCCGCTATTGGTGCTGTTAGCTGCTGTTTGTGTCAAACAATGGGGTTGGCCACTGAGTGATTTTGCAATCACCATCATGGTGTTGGTTGCCGCATTGCCATCGGCAAGTAATGTTTCTTTGTTGGCCGAAAGATTCGGCGCTAACAATGGACGAATTGCACGAATTATTTTGGTCTCAACCGCTTTGGCTTTCCCGAGTTTTTCTGCGCTGGTTGCGATTTTAAAAAATTAAATTTGTAAGGGGTCAACGTCAATGGCCCAACGAATCAATCCTTTGTGACTTTTTTTGAGTTCATGCAAATGATTTTGCCATTGTTGTAACAAAACTTGCATTGCTTGACGCGACCTTGACTCAATCAGTATTTGTGCACGCTCTACATTGGCCACGCGTTGCATCTCCATCGCCACCGCTGGATAGACCACGATCACTTGCGGTTCAATACCGAGTTGGTCGAGTAATAGCGTTGAAACGTCACGGGCCGCATTCAAAAAATCTTGCGCCACTTGTTGTGTGCGTGCCTGAGAACGAATCAACGCTTGGTATATAAAGGGAGGCATACCTGCTTGTTCACGTTCTAAGAGTTGCTCAGCGGCAAAGCCTTCAAAATCATATTTTTTTAAATGCTCGAACAAAGGGTGCGTTGGAAAAAAAGTTTGAATCCACATCTCGCACGATTGATTCATTCCTAACAGTGGATCACGCCCGGCACGCCCCGCCGCTTGTAGTAACAAAGAAAACAATCTCTCAGGTGCGCGAAAATCACTTGAAAAAAGCGCGCCATCGGGATTGAGCGCAACAACCAAACTGACACGACGAAAATCATGCCCCTTGGCAATCATTTGCGTGCCAATCAAAATATCAATATCACCCGCATGAACCTGTGCTAATTGAGTTTCCAGTTGACCCTTGAGTCGTGTCGTATCAGCATCAATACGACCAATGCGAATCGCAGATCCATCGGTCTTTTTAACGCCCGTCAAAAGTTGATTCAAACTTTCTTCTATTTGTTCGGTTCCGCGACCAATAATGCCCAAATTGGAATGACCGCAGGTCGGACATTCGCGAGGCGCGCGTTGAGTAAACCCGCAATGATGACACCGAAGCGTTCGATCCACTTTATGAAAAACGCGATAAGCCGTGCAATAAGTGCATTCACTTTTCCATCCACACTTGGTGCAATGGATGATGGGCGCATATCCGCGTCGATTGAGCAAAATTAAGACTTGCTCATTGTTGGCCAACTTTGATTGAATCGCATCAAGTAACACGATTGAAAAAACAATTTGGCGCGGTTGTAAATTCATATCCACATAACGCACTTTGGGCATTTGACTCGCGCCTAAGCGAGTTGGCATACCAACGCGCAAATATCGACCCGCTACTTGGGTCTCCGTCGCAGGACGACTGTGATGCCAACTCTCTAACGAAGGCGTTGCAGAACCCAAAATCACCGATATTTTTTCTAAATGACCGCGATACACCGCCAAATCTCTGGCTGAATATCTTGCGCCTTCTTGTTGCTTATAGCTGGGATCGTGTTCTTCGTCGACAACGATGATTTTTAAATGGGGCATGGACGCAAACACAGCCATTCGAGTACCCAGAACAATTCTTGCATGACCTGTATGAGCCGCCAACCAACTTTGCAATCGTTGGACGGGCGTCATGCCACTATGCATGCTCACAATTGCATCGTCACCATATGAGGCAAACCGACTTCGAATGCGTTGTTCAAGTTGTGGTGTTAAATTTATTTCAGGCACCATGATCAAGACTTGCGCATCAGATGAGTCAGTCAAAATTTGCGCCATTCGGCGCATATACACTTCTGTTTTGCCGCTGCCTGTGTTGCCGTACAACAAAAATACCCGCTGTTCGTTTTGCATCAAATCCAATGCATGCGATTGTTCATCAGTTAGCGTTTGTAATTCGTGTGCTGGCACTTGTATTTGCGAAGCATCATTTGATTTGTTTTTATTTTTTTCAAAACGACTCATGCGGCGTGCCAATTGAATTTCATCCAAATCGCGCAAAGACGGCGGCAAAGCAGACAATGCTACTTCGCCAGGCGATCGTTGGTAGTAATGCGCTGAAAAATCAACCAAAGAAATCCAAGTGGCGCTAACTGGTGTTAATGCATTTAATACTTGAATGATTGATTTAATTGATCTGTTATCTGAATTATTTTCCCAATCGGATTTATTTTTAGGCTCATTCCAAACAATACCGAGTGTTTCTCGAGAACCCAGAGGCACACGCACCAACGTGCCAACAGGTAACGAAGTTGTATGACGATAAGTTAATGCGTCACTCAAACTGCTGTGGGTAGGCGTGTGAACAACAACGGATATTAATACGGACATGTCAAGTGACTGTTTGCGATTGTTTTTTTAGAGAAAATTTCGAAATCTGTTGCAAGTGGTTGATTTTTATAGGCTTCAAGACTCATTCAAGATTTCTGTGGATAACTTTGTTAATAGATTGTCCCACTTCGCCTTTAAGCCTTGAAAATCAAGGCTTGGAACAAATTGCTCGAAAAACACGCATTCTCTCAAACCTATAAAAATCAACAACTTACAAAGACGAAGAGGTTTGATCAATTTATTTTTTTTATTTCACTCATTCTCGCCTCTAGGGCCATTTTTTGTGCATAAGTGAACCCCAATATATAACTTAAGTAGGCGTTTTTCCCTCAATGGGCGCGACGCATCAGCCGAGAATAGCGGTTAACCGACTCAACCAATGACTTCACATGATCAGGGGTAGTAAATTGGCTGATTCCATGTCCCAAATTAAAGATATGGGTTGGGCCCGTAGTAAGCGGATCAAGATGGGGTTTGCCAAAACTGTTGAGTAATTGCGCCACTTGTCGATCAATGGCATCTGGGGGCGCAAACAAAATATTGGGATCCAAATTGCCTTGAATGGCTTTTCCAACGCCGCCCACTTTCCCGCCCACCATTTTTCGGGCCATCGATAAATTCACAGTCCAATCAACGCCCAAAACTTGGCAATCGAGTTCACTCATCTCTTCAAGCCAAAGGCCGCCGCCTTTTGTAAAAACAATTGAAGGAATGGTTTGACCGTTGTGTTCTTTTTTGAGTTGTGACAGCACACGTTTTGTATATGCAAGACTGAATTCTTGAAACGCACCGTCGGCCAATACACCGCCCCAGCTGTCAAATACCATGACCGCTTGTGCACCCGCTTCAATTTGCGTATTGAGATAAAGAGCAACAGCATCGGCATTAATAGCCAAGATGCGATGCATGAGATCAGGACGACCATAGAGCATGGATTTCACCAGTCGGTAATCGTCTGAGCCCGCGCCTTCAACCATATAGCAGGCCAGCGTCCACGGGCTGCCCGAAAAACCAATCAAGGGTACTCGCCCGTTTAAAGCTTTGCGAATTGAAGTGACTGCATCAAATACATATTGCAATTTGCCCATGTCGGGCACTTGCAGTTTTGCAACAGCAGCCTCATCTCTCACCGCATGTGCAAAACGCGGGCCTTCGCCTTGCGCAAAACTCAAACCTAAGCCCATGGCGTCGGGCACAGTTAAAATATCACTAAACAAAATGGCTGCATCTAAATCGTATCGTTCAAGCGGCTGCAAAGTCACTTCAGTTGCAAAGTCAACATTGGTTGCCAAGCCCATAAAACTACCCGCTTTGGTGCGGGTTGCACAATACTCTGGCAAATAGCGTCCTGCTTGACGCATCAACCACATTGGCGTGTGATCAGTAGCTTGACGAAAACAAGCGCGCAAAAAACTGTCGTTTTGTAAAGGTTTAAACATGGGCATTATTCTTTCACAAGTTTCAAAGACCGTCCAAGGCTTGATGAATTTCCTTAGAGCTTAATAGTTCAGAAAAAACACGGGCGTCTTGTTGGCGACGGTACAAAACATAAACAGGAACGCCGCTTCTGCCTAATTTTTCAATTGCATTTGAGATGGCTGAATCGCGTCGCGTCCAATCGGCTCTTAAAAGCAAAACTTTTTTATCCGCAAAATGTTTCAAAACTGAATCGGATGCAAGCGTTGTTTTTTTGTTAACTTGGCAAGTAATACACCACGCAGCGGTGAAGTCGACGAACACGGGTTGACCTTGGTTCAAAGCTTGAGCGACCCGCTCTTCAGACCAAGGCTGCCATCCATTTTTTTGTTGGGATGATTGTTCATTGATGAGTGCCGATTCTTTTAAAAGTAATCCGGCCCACTGAATAACAACAAGCGCCAACAAACATGCAATCAAGAAAGACAAAGCAGTGGTTAATTTGTTGTTGAACTTTAAACTCCACAAAAGAAACGTTATGAACAATAAAACCAACCACAAACATGCCATTGCATCCACGCCGTTTTGATTTCCCAAGACCCAGGAAAGCCAAATCACAGTGCCCAGCATTGGAAATGCCAATGCGTGACGTAAATGTCCCATCCATGGCCCAGGTTGTGGCATCAATTTTCTAAAAAAGGGCAAAACGGTTAATAAAACAACGGGCGTTGCAACGCCTAAACCCAATGCGGAGAAGATCAACATCGATTGCCAAATAGGCAATGCCAATGCCAATCCCATTGCCGCACCCATCATGGGTGCTGTACAAGGAGTGGCAACCACCACAGACAGCATGCCGGATGCCATTTCATCGAGATATGGATTTTGAAAACGTAAAGCAGCTAAACGTGCGCCCAATGATCCATTCAAACTCCATACATCCCATAAATTAAGCGCAATCAAGGCAAACAAAATGGACAAAGCGGTCACCACCCAAGGCGATTGCAATTGAAAGCCCCATCCCAATTGCTCTCCTGATGCTCGCAATAAAAGAAGCGCAAAACCAAGCCCCCAACAAATCATTAAAACGCCCACTGCATAAGCACTTGCGAGTCCATAAGGATTCGAATTTTTATTGTGTGCCATACCCACCATCTTGATGGCCAAAACCGGTAATACGCAAGGCATCAGATTAAGCAACAACCCGCCCAAGAAAGCCCCCATCAGTGCGGCAAAAAGTCCGAGAGTGATGTCGGTTGACGCAATCGAGCGAGGCGACGGCGGCGTTTTGTTTTCTTTGGGCCATACACCTTCGATATCCACAACAACTCGCGCCGCAGATCGATTCGCATCACCGCTGATAAGAAGCAGTGACAATTGCTTGGGTTCGGTTGTTCTCAACAAATGTAAAGGTGCTTGAATTGACCAAACACCATTTTTCCAAATTGGGTTTTGGGTAGATTGAAGCTCAACACCACTTGCTAACACTTCGGATTGCTCGGGAAAAACAGCAATCGATTGCGGAGCCCAGTTGGCAGGTAAGCCCTTGACTTCAATCTGTAAGTTGTGGCCATTCAACTGGGCTTTGTTTTGAGTGACATCAATATTTTTTGCTTGCTGACTTTTTAAAGCTTCAAATAAATTTGTATGCAAGGCATAGCTGCTTTTGATGGGAAGGCGCAATTCAAAAGTGCCTACTTGAGGAATGCACGCAACTTTACAAATAAGCCAGCTGGCTTTTAAACCGATGCTGACTGAATCGCGATTGGTTTTGAAATCAGCGGGGATGACCACAGGCACACCCAAAACAACCGTGTCTTCAAAACCATAATTGGTCAAATCGGACACGCGAATCTTTTTTGGCAAAGGCCAAACGATTTCACCCGCAGACCAACCCAAGGGAAGTTTCCATTCAAATTGTGTGGCCAAACCCGAGTCACCCGGATTGAGCCAATAGGTATGCCAGCCTTCAGAATGGGTCATTTGGAGGCCTAATAAAATGGTTTGACCCGGATCGGCACCTTGAGGCGCGTAAATAATGAGCTGCGCCTTGATTTCAGGGTTGCTAAGTTTGTCCGATTGGGCCCATGCGGACAGATTCAACCCAGTCAATCCAATTAAATAGAGCGAAAAAAGACAAGCGGCCTTCGCTTGGCGTGTAAACGACAATAAAAATCGAAAAGAAAAAAGATGAGTTAAATCCACAACAGCATGTTAACCAAAGTCAGTGCACGGTTTAAAATCAGGGGATGAATACCCCATCTCGATTCTGGGCAGATTGGACGCATCTTGATTTTGATCAATTGGACGCCTCCAACGCCATTGCTTTGTTTCCGTTGGGCGCAACTGAACAACACGGGCCCCATTTGCCGCTTTCTGTCGACACCGTATTGGTTGAAGGCATCGTCAATCACGCACTCAATCATCTCAATCCTGACGATACAGTGTTGGTAATGCCAACACAGTCAGTGTCCTACAGCATCGAACACAGCGCATTTTCTGGAACCCTTTCTTATTCGCCAGCCAGCATCATCGAGCAATGGTGTGCCATCGGACAAAGTGTGGCTCAAGTTGGTATCCAAAAAATGGTACTGTTTAATTCACACGGCGGTAATACAGCACTAATGGACATCGTCGCGCGTCAATTGCGCGCGCAATTCAACATGTTGGTGTTTGGCGTCAATTGGTATCAACTTCCACTTGCCCAAGAAGTCACATCTTTATTTTCTGAACACGAACATCGCTTTGGTATTCATGCGGGGGATATGGAAACATCGTTAATGATGGCGTTGGCTCCACAGTTGGTTCGACATGATCAACTCCAGAACTTTCATTCTGCGTCTGAAGACCGTGCCAAACAATTTTCTATATTGGGCAACGGCAAAAGTGCCAAGTTGGGTTGGCATATTCAGGATTACAACTCTGCTGGCGCCGTTGGTAATGCGCAACTCGCAACCCCCGCAAAAGGCCAAGCACTTCTCGACTCTGCCTCTAAACAATTAGCGATGTTGCTGCAAGAGGTCGCACAAATGTCTGCACCTATCTCTAAATAATAATAATTTTTAAGCGTAAGTGAGCCATTGACCGATATCGTCGCCATCTAAATGATGAACAGTGTTGAAAGTGAGCAGCACATGGCGCTTCAAATTAAATTCCAATTCGCTCACCGCTGTATTTCTAATGCGCATATTCAATTCAACCGTAGCGCGTTGATCAGCTCCCAATAGTTGTCCAATAGCATTAGATATCGGGCCACCACTCGACACCATCAAGACTGATCCCTCACACTTTGTTTTTACGTAATCCAATGCAGAAGTAATACCTTGCAAAAATTCAGGATAAGAAAGCATGCCCTGAATAGTGAGTTCGCCTTTCATCCATTGAACCAAGCTATCTCTTAACAATCGAAAATGTTCGCGGTACAACTCGGGCGTATTAGGTTTGGGCAATGGTTCTGGATGTATGGCTTTGATCATGGCTTCGCTGTTATATTCATTCAGCCCTGGCCAAACAACGGGCTTTTCAAAGGCAACTCCCATTCCTTGCGCAATGCTTTTTAAGGTTTGCGCTTGCCGATCAAGAGTGCCGTGCATCACGTGATCAAAAGACAATTTCTTTTTTTTAAAATACTCGCCCAAGCGAACGCTTTGTTGATAACCCAAAGGGCTGAGTTGATCGTAGTTGTCAGCGCCAAACGAGGCTTGACCGTGTCTAACCAAATAAAGAGTTCCCACTCACATGTCCCTTTCAGTTGCGAGAGTTTATTTTTCAATCAACGTCGATTACCCAATTGCTCCCATCTCTCCAACGCAATCATTAACTCCTCATCGATGGCAACACTGCGAAGCGTCATCGTCGTTGCTTTTGGGTGATCAGTTACATACAAAGAGCCATCGGCCAAGGCCCTTGTAATTTCTTGTTGCTCTTTTTCAAGTCTTTCAATCTGAGAAGGAAATTCTTCCAACTCCTTTTGTTCTTTGTAACTTAATTTTTTACTTAAGTGTGTAGATATTTCAACAGATGTGACAGTTTGTTGAGAAGATGGTGCGGCTGTTGCCGTTGGCACAACTGCAATGTCATTGGATGACCAATTTTTAGCGCGTTGAGATTGAATAAGCCAATCTTGTACACCACCTTCGTACTCACGCCACTGCGCATTGCCTTCATAAGCGATGGTACTGGTTACGACTTGATCTAAAAAAGCGCGATCATGGCTGACCAAAAAAACAGTGCCATCGTAATTTTGCAAAAAATCTTCTAGCAATTCTAACGTATCAATATCCAAATCGTTGGTGGGTTCATCAAGTACCAATACATTGGCGGGTCTTGCAAACAATCGCGCAAGCAAGAGCCGATTGCGCTCGCCACCCGACAGCGATCGCACAGGAGAAGTTGCTCTTGCAGGAGAGAACAAAAAATCGCTCAAATAACTTTTAACGTGTTGCCGTTTATTTCCTATCTCAATCCACTCGCTACCAGGGCTGATGAAATCTTCAAGCGTTGCGTCCAAATCAATGGCCTCTCGCATTTGATCGAAGTAAGCGATTTGCATATTTGTGCCCAATCGCGCATTCCCCGAGGTGGGCGAGAGTTCACCCAAAATTATTTTTAATAATGTTGTTTTGCCCGCGCCATTGGGGCCAATCAATCCCACCTTATCTCCGCGCAAAATCGTTGCCGAAAAATGACGAATCACGGTTTTATCGCCAAATGTTTGAGACACATTGTCAAGTTCAGAAACCAATTTTCCGCTTGATTCGCCTTTGTCAACATTGAGTTTGACGCGTCCCACTTGGTCCCTACGCGATGTTCTTGCTTCCCGCAATTTTTCTAATCTTCCAATGCGTGCAACGGATCGTGTGCGTCGTGCTTCAACACCTTTGCGTATCCAAACCTCTTCTTGCGCAAGCAACTTATCTGCTTTGGCGTTGATCACCGACTCTTGAGCCAACTGATCTTCTTTGAGGAATTGATATTGTGTAAAGTTTCCAGGATAGTTTCTCAATTGACCGCGGTCAAGTTCAACAACGCGTGTGGCCACGCGATCTAAAAAAGCCCTGTCGTGCGTCACAATCACAGTACTGCCCTTGAAATCAATCAATAAATCTTCTAGCCATTCAATGCTGTCTAAATCCAAATGATTGGTGGGCTCATCTAAAAGCAATACATCAGGGACCGATACCAAGGCTTGTGCCAAGGCCACTCGTTTTCGACCACCGCCAGATAAATGCCCAATCATTTGAGATCCGTTGAGGCGCAGCCTCTCTAATGTTTCAGCCACTCTTCGCGATGCGTTCCAACCATCTTGCGATTCAATTAGACTCATTAAAGCGTCTAAATCGCCTTCGCCCGACTCAAACTGCCCAATGTTTTTTAAGACATCGCCCAGCCCCAAGCTCACGCACGCATGAATCGAAAGCGCATCGTCCAGATATGGCTCTTGAAGCACCGTCGCGATGCGCAAGTTCTGCATCCATTGGATGCTTCCATCGTCTAATTTTTCTTTGGAATTGAGTATTTTTAAGAGTGAAGATTTGCCAGTTCCATTGCGGCCAATTAAACCGACCCTGTCTTGCGCCTCCAATGAAAAATCAGTGTGATCGAGCAAAGGGACGTGGCCATAAGCCAGCTGTGCGTTGGTGAGTGTGATGAGTGACATATATAGATTATCAACTGGCCCATTTGTAGGGCCTCCAAAAATGAATTACAATCGTAGACTGAGCTTAAGAAACAAGTGCAAAAGTTTTAACTTTCAGCCTTTTTAAAAAAATATTTAAAAAAGTTGGCCCAGCAGTTTTTTTTGTGTCATAATCGAGGGCTTCGCTCATCGCAGCGGGTCAAAACTCTCAAAGCAATTTGAGGGTTGGGTTCTTTAACAAATTACAGCCGATAAGCGTGGGCGTTTTAAGGCAATTGCCAAGGTTCTAGTAACCAAGTCGAAAGACTTAAAACGCTCATATAGATAGAAGTGAAGTTCACTTCAATTCCGTTATTATGAGTGGCCCCGCAAGGGGCAAAAATATTCAAGATCGAACTGTAGAGTTTGATCCTGGCTCAGATT
>RFYV01000049.1 GCA_009921265.1 Betaproteobacteria bacterium
TTTTGCCCACTACTTCTATCAATTTATGCCACGAATATTACATGTTGGATGCATGGTGTCAAGGGTTTATCTACTGACCCCACATCTGATTGAATATTAGTATCGGTGAGATTGGATCAACAATTGCCTCTTGCTAGAACATCTAGTGTAGATTGTGTTACGGCAAATTTAGTGGAGAATATTCTTATTAGCACATGAATGTTAATATGACAAAAATTAGTAAAGGAGTCATGATGAGGTTAAAACAATTCATAAGTGCTGGTTGCATTTTATTTTTGAATCTATGGTTTATTAATCCCTCTAATTCCCAGGCTTATCCCAATCGGCAAATCAAAATGATTTATCCATTTGCCGCAGGCTCTGGTGCTGACACCGCATGGCGTCTCTTGACTCTAGAAGCATCGAAGAGGCTTGATCAACCCATTGTTTTTATTAATCAACCAGGCGCTAATGGCAGACTTGCATTGGATACTGTTCGACGTTCAGAGCCGAACGGCTATACGCTTGGCATCTTCACAAATGGGATGTTAGTTGTTTCCCCTTTGATAGACCCCAAAAACCTGAGTATCGAACCTGGCAAAGACTACATACCCGTCATGGTAGCAATTGAAACACCCTTGGTTGTTGCCGCTTCAAGCAAGGCTCCTTTTAATCATATTGCTGGAATGATTAGCTACGCAAAAGCACACCCTGGAAAACTAACGATTGGCTCTGCAGGTTCAGGTAGTGGAAGTCATTTGGGTATTGCCATGTTTGGAAACAAGGCTGACATTGAAATAGTTCATGTGCCATACAAAGGAAGTGGACCAGCATTAGCAGCCTTACTGGCGGGGGATATTGATGCCGTGTTCAGTGATGTTGGTATAAAAAACTATATTGAATTAGGAAAAGCAAAAGGAATTGCAGTCAGTGGAATACAGCGTTCGACAGAAATTCCCAGCCTGCCTACATTGGTAGAGGGTGGCGTATCAGGTGCAGTTTATACAACTTGGATGGGAGTCCTGACTCCAATCGGAACACCACCAATGGTTATTCAAGAAATCAATAAAGCTTTTGCGAGTGCCCTTGCAAATCCAGAAGTAAGAGCTAAACTGCAAAGTTCGGGTTGGAGCATCAAAGCGGACGGCGCAAGCAGCGATCAAGCTGTTCAACTGATTAAAAGAAATCTTGATCTTTATCGCCCAATTGTTGAGTCTGCACGTATGACCTTTGATTGATTTTAAAAGTTGATATCAATAACACAATGACTCAAGGAAAACAATTAAGGCAATTGCTTGCTACACAAAAACCCATCATGGCCCCAGGCGCAGCAGATGGACTCAGTGCTCGGTTGATACAAGCTGCAGGATTTCCTGCCATCTATGCAGGCGGTGGCGCTATTGCACGCGTAGCGGGTTACCCCGATATCGGCATGCTTCAACTTTCTGAAGTATTAGACCGAGTGGAAAAAATAGTCGATGTCACATCATTGCCAGTTATCGTTGATGCCGACACAGGTTTTGGTGGACTCGCCAATTTGCAACGAACAGCACGTTCTTTATCACGTATTGGTGTTGCCGCCTTTCATATAGAAGATCAAGTCTTTCCAAAACGATGCGGCCTGATGGCAGGCAAAGAGTTGGTCAACTCGAGTGAAATGGTACAAAAATTAAAAATTGCCAAAGATGCGATTGCTGGGGATACATTGTTGATTGCAAGGTGTGACGCATTATCTGTAGAAGGCTTTTCTAGCACATTGGAACGAATTGCCTTATACGTGCAAGCAGGTGCAGATATGCTGTTTGTTGAAGGACTCAGTAGTATTGAACAATTAATGCAAGTCAATCAAAGCGTTGATTGCCTCAAAATGCTAGACCTCTACCCTGGAACAGAAAGTTCTTTACCCAAAAATCTTCTCATGCACCCCGATCAATTGGTGCAATTGGGTTTTCATTTATTGGTATACCCCAGTGATTTACAAAGAGCTGCCATCTCCACCATGAACCGTGTACTGCACCAGTTGAAAACAACCGGTCACACACAAGCCATGGCCAATGAGTTTGTCAGCTTTTCTGAGCGTGACGCTATCGTTGCAACCAACGACTATCTGAATCTTGGCAATTTAAATTAAATAAAGGCAACCATGACACATTTCTCTGATGCAATCAAAAAAATAGGTTTGATTTTTTTAATTCAAACACTCTGCGCATTTGTTTGGGCAGCTGGCTTTCCTGAAAAACCCATTCGAATCATTGTTCCATATCCAGCAGGCTCCAACACCGACGATCTGGCGCGCATCTTAAGCATTGGACTGAGCGAGCGAACAGGGCAAGCCGTCATCATCGATAACCGTGGCGGAGCAGGCGGCACCATTGGCGTGCAAGCCGTTGTTCAAGCCCCAGCAGATGGTTACACCATATTGATGCACACCAATGCTATTGCAACCGAACCCGTTGTGAAAAAAAATCTGCCCTATGACGCACGCAAAGATTTAATCCCAATTGGCATGGTCATTTCTTCTCCCAACGTGATCATCGTTCATCCCTCATTACCTGTTAAATCAGTTGCAGAATTGATTGCTTATGCCAAAGCCAATCCTGGCAAAGTCAATGTGGGTTCATCGGGTCAAGGCACATTGGTGCACATGGCTGCTGAATTATTCAAAGCACAAGCGGCCATCAATTTAGTTCATGTTCCTTATCGCGGTGGTGCACAATCACAACCCGCACTTTGGGCCAATGAAGTGCAAATGTTGATAGACCCACTGCCCTCTTCCAAATCTGCATCCAACCAAGGTCGCGTTAGAGCGTTGGCCGTTACATCATTGGAGCGCAGTGAGATGTGGCCAGAGTTGCCCACTGTTTCCGAATCTGGATTGCCCGGCTATAGCGCAACCGTGTGGTTCGGCCTATTTGCACCGGCGGGTACGCCAATGGATATAGTGGAAAAAATCAGTGCCGATGTGCGTGCTGTTTTAGGTTCCAAAAATACCCGCGAGCAATTACTTAAACGCAATGCAACCCCCACATTGGATACGCCTGAAGAATTCAAGAAAAAAGTGAATGCAGAATTTTCGAGTTGGGAAAAAGTAGCCAAGGACGCAGGTCTCAAATTCGATTAAAAACATGTCACAACAAATTTGGCAACAACACCCAGTCGCGATTGTTGGCGTTGGTGCAACAAAACAGGCAGTACATTTGGGAGTATCTGCATATCAACTTAGCGTCGCATCCCTTAAATTAGCGATGCAAGATGCTGGTATCGAGCATAAAAACCAAATTCACGGTGTTTTAACTTCTCGACAACTTGGTGGAATAGACCCCATTGAATTGAGTCGCAACCTTGGGATGAACCCACGCGTCACAGGTGACTTGGACTACAGCACGGGTGGCTTCACCACGCAATATGCTGCAATGTTGATTGCAACTGGTGTTTGTGATGTAGTCGCATGTGTCTACGGTCGAAACGTTGAAAATTCGTTTGGCAAACTCTGTGGCGTCGCCACATACGATTTAGATACTGGATTTGTTAATGCCAATGCTGTTTTTGCAATGGGATGGCAAAGGCACATGCAAAAATATGGGACGAATGAGAAAGCATTGGGTCATGTGGCCATTGCTTCACACAAACACGCCGCGCTCAACCCTCTTGCCGCATGGCCCGAGCCATTAACCATGGACGACTACTTGGCTAATGAATTTGTTGTCTGGCCATTGCGCAACCACGACATAGCGCGCATCACGGCAGGGGCAGTCACCATCATTTTGGCCAGAGGCGATATGGCCAAAGACATGGCTAAAAAACCAGTTTATCTCCAATCGGTTGGACGCCAACAAGCCGCTCGCATGTATGAAAACGACGAACATTTGCTTTGCTGGGGCATGAAAGATTGCGCGCAACAAGCGTATATAAATATTGGACTTCAACCCAAAGACATCGATGTTTTATGCATCTCAGATGCATGCACAGCAGCCGTGCTACACACCTTAGAAAATTATGGCTTTTGTGGCGAAGGTGAAAGCGGAGACTTTGTCAAAAACGGAGCCATTGAGCTGGGCGGCATCATTCCTGTCAATCCACACGGCGGACAAATTGGCGAAGGCTATTTAGTGGGTTGGTTGCACCATGTGGAGTTGGTCAGGCAATTGCGTGGAGAAGCTGGCCCGCGACAAATCGCCAATGCAAGCGTTGCCCAATACTGCGCGACGGGTCGACAACGTTTGGATTTTTTAACGAGTATCTACTCAACCCATTGAACCGGCCCAGATCATGTCACCTCAAGCCATCGAACAAGCATACAAAGATTTTTTAAATCAAAATCAACTCGCATTGCAAGGCTGTGATACATGTGGCTATATTAGACCGCCAACAAGTTGGATATGCCCCGAATGCTGGAGCGAGAAATGGCAGTGGAAGATGTCGCTAGGTGTTGGACAGGTAGAAACTTTCACTTGGTTCGATCAAAGTATGGACGATCGATTTGTTAAGGTGCCTTACAGCATTGCGGTGGTACATCTAGATGAGGGCGTTCGAATTATTGGCAATATCAATCATGCTGAACGATCGAATCTTAAAATAGGGCTACGTGTGGTTACTGATATTGGTTTAGGTTATCAAGGCAAAGTTACACTTCGTTTTAAACCTTTTGTGACTTCGCAATTTTGAGTCTACGCAGGCGAATACTTCTTCAAGAACTCAATGACAGCGTCAGCAAAAATGTCATTGCGGTCCCCCGCCACCATATGCCCCGTTCCTTTGACGTTCACGTACGATGCACAGGGACAAATTTGCAGAAAGGCTTGTGCACCCTCTTCGCTGAGTACGTCTGAAAGTCCCCCGCGAACCAATAGCGTTGGCAACTGAAGATTTTTAGCCGCACTCTCCAACCGTATCCTACTCTGATCGTTGTGACGGTGTACCTTTCGATAATTAGGATCCCAATGCCATTTATACATTCCGTCAGCGCTCAAGCGCACATTTTTTGCTAAACCATCCAGGTTTTTTGGGCGCTTGCGATGTGGTTGATAATTGCTGATTGCTTGTGCAACCTCTTCAAGTGAATGAAAGCCTTCAGGACTTTGCGTCATGAACTCATTAATTTTATTGACGCCCTCGGGTTCGATGTTGGGTGCAACATCGACTAACACAAGAGCACTGGCAGGTATATGGGTTTCGCCAGCAGCAATCAAACTGGTGACGCCACCCATTGAAGCGCCAACCAAAATGGGAGCCGTCTTATTGATCGATGCTAAAACACATTTCAAATCTTCAATCATCACCTCGTACCCATAGCCACTCTCTTGAGCCCACTCACTGTCTCCGTGTCCACGCGCATCAAGAGCAAGGGCGTAATACCCAGAAGCAGCCAAAATTTCGCCAGTTCCCTTCCACGCATGCCGTGTTTGTCCGCCACCATGCAGCAACATAACGACTTTGCCTTGTGGGTCGCCCCATGCATCAGCAGCAAGCGTTAAGCCGTCATAGCCTTTAATTCGGAGCATTGGCTCTGGAGTGCCGGGTAGTTTTTGGCCTGCGCCAGATTGAGTGGATTTGAATGTCATGGAGTGATCTGACCTGAGTTAAATGTTGATCCGATCTTAGTGAGAATTTTTAGTCTGACTGATTTCACTGTAAACACAATTGTTGTTATCCACCGCACTTTCGAACAGTGCTAGGCGTAGAACTTTTCCAAAATAAGTTCAAGTCCCTCGCCTAACGTCAAACTTTTGCCTTTTACGATTCGAGCCCTGGTTGTAGATTCAAACTTTCGCCTTTTTCTATTCGAGCCCCAATTGCAATGGCGCAACGTAATAATTAATTGGGTTTATTCAAAAAATAAGTGATATTAAGTTTCTTTTGAAATTTTAATCGTGGGAAATTTAGAAGAAAAATCTTTGGCTTTTTCAGAGATTTTGACAGCAACTTTTCGGGCAACCTCTTTGTAAATTGCAGCGACTACACCATCCGGATCAGAAACTACCGTTGGTTTTCCATTGTCGGCTTGCAAACGAATTTGCATATCCAATGGAAGAGCTCCTAAATAGTCCATCTTGTATTCTGTGGCCATATTTTTACCGCCATCTTCCCCAAAAATATGCTCTTTGTGACCACATTTGGTGCATATGTGAACAGCCATATTTTCTAAAATACCTAAAATTGGAACTCCAACTTTTTCAAACATTTTGATGCCTTTTTTTGCATCCAATAGCGCGATGTCTTGAGGCGTTGTCACAATGACAGCTCCAGTTATGGGCACACGTTGGCTTAATGTCAGTTGGATGTCCCCTGTTCCAGGGGGCATATCTACGACAAGATAATCGAGACTACGCCAATTTGTCTGCCTAAGCAATTGCTCCAAAGCTTGAGTAGCCATTGGACCTCTCCATATCATTGCTTCATCTTGGCCCACTAAAAAACCTATTGACATCACTTGAACGCCATAATTTTCTAATGGATCCATTGTTTTGCCATCTGAGCTCTCTGGCTTGCCATCAATTCCCATCATTTGGGGTTGGCTCGGGCCATAAATGTCTGCATCTAGTAGCCCAACCTGAGCACCTTCTGCCGCTAATGCAAGAGCAAGATTAACCGCTGTTGTACTTTTTCCAACTCCACCCTTTCCAGAAGCCACAGCAATAATATTTTTTACCTGAGGAAGTAGCTGTACACCCCTTTGTGCAGCATGAGCTACTACTTCGGATGAGACCTGAACTACCACATTGCCAATACCTGAAACTTTCTTAGCAGCAGCTGTAACCTCATTTCGCCACCAAGTAAACTGACTTTTGGCTGGATAGGCTAAAACTAGCTTAATTGACACATCATTACCAGTAATTTGTATATTTTTAATTGATTTTGAGCTAACAATATCCTTAGCAGTCAGTGGATCAATGACAGTTTTAAAGGCTTCAAGGACGGATTGCTCAGTAACGCTCATAAGATAACCCCGTTTTGGAAATAGTGATAGTCTACCCAAGGTAAGCAAACCCATAAAAATAAAGGTTGCTAGAGCTTAAAATAACCGAATCAGAAGAAAGAGATTCAAATGTCCGTTCGCCAGCTATTTGTTACTACAGCTCTCCCCTATGCCAATGGCCATTTCCACATCGGGCACATGATGGAGTACATCCAAGCTGATATTTGGGTAAGGTTTCAGCGAATGCAAGGGTCACAAGTATATTTTGTATGTGCAGATGACGCTCATGGTGCGCCCATCATGATTGCAGCAGAAAAGGCTGGCAAAACACCACAACAATTCGTGGCAGATATTGCAGCCGGAAGAAAGCCCTATTTAGATGGATTTAACATTGAGTTTGATAATTGGCACTCTACTGATGGTCCAGAAAACCATAAATTAGCTCAAGATATTTATAAAGATCTGCGTGCTGCGGGCTTCATATCAACCAAGGTCATTGAACAGTTTTTTGATCCTGAAAAAAATATGTTCTTGCCAGATCGATTTATCAAGGGTGAGTGTCCTAAATGTGGTGCCAAAGATCAATATGGGGATAGTTGTGAAGCCTGTGGAGCAGTATATGCACCCACAGACCTTAAGAATCCGTACTCAGCATTGTCAGGTGCAACACCAATTTTGAAATCATCCGAGCACTATTTTTTCAAATTATCCGATCCGCGCTGTTTAGAATTTTTAAAGAAATGGACACACCAAGCCGGTCGATTGCAGGCTGAGGTTCTAAATAAAATCAAAGAATGGTTTGAAAAAGACGAGCAAGGCAATGGCGGATTGGGAGACTGGGACATAAGTAGGGACGCCCCATATTTTGGAATAGAGATACCAGATGCTCCAGGTAAGTATTTTTACGTATGGCTTGACGCGCCGATTGGTTATCTAGCTGCCTTAAAAAATCATCTAGATAAAATTGGGGTAAATTATGATTCGTATATAAGTAATCCGCTCGTAGAGCAGTATCACTTTATCGGAAAAGATATTACTTATTTCCATACTTTATTTTTCCCAGCAATTTTAAATTTTAGCGGCCGCAAAACTCCAACTAGTATTTTTGTACATGGGTTCATCACTGTTCGCGGAGAAAAAATGAGCAAGAGTCGGGGGACAGGCATTGACCCCCTGAAATACCTCTCGATTGGCATGAACCCTGAATGGCTGAGGTACTACTTAGCTACGAAACTCAATGCGCGCAATGAAGACATCGACTTCAATCCTGATGACTTTATGGCGCGTGTTAACAGTGATTTAGTTGGGAAATTTATTAATATCGCATCACGTGCAGGTGGTTTTATAACGAAACAATTTAACGGCAGCCTTGGTGATTCATCCGGTGATGGAATCGCCCTCATAAATCAGCTGCAATCATCAATGCCTGCGATTAATCAACTTTATGAACAACGTGATTTCGCCAAGGCATTGAGAGAAATTATGTTACTTGCGGATCGAGTGAACGAGTATGTTGATCAAAACAAGCCTTGGGAACTCGCAAAAAACGAAAGCATGGGACATAGACTGCATGACGTTTGCACAACATGTATTCAATGTTTTAGAATTTTAACTTTGATGCTCAAACCTGTTTTGCCTAAACTTGCCAAAGATGTTGAGGCATTCTTAAATATCGCCCCATTGAGCTCTAATGATGCATCTGCGTTGCTACCATCGGGCCATAAAATTGGTGAATATAAACACTTAATGCAACGCGTAGATGGGAGGTTTCTTGACGAATTATTCGAAGCTCCTACCGAAGTGACAGCATCAATAGACCCCCCTGTCGGCGAAGAAATTGCACCTCAAATATCAATTGAAGATTTTTCTAAGATTGATCTTAGGATCGCTCTAATAACTGACTGCAAATCTGTGGATGGATCAATAAAACTGTTACAACTCACACTCGATGTTGGAGAGACCAAACCTCGTAATGTGTTTAGTGGAATTGCAAGCGTCTATAAACCGCAAGATCTAATTGGCAAACTCACTGTATTGGTTGCTAATTTAGCACCCCGAAAAATGAAATTTGGGGTCAGCGAGGGCATGGTTTTAGCAGCAAGTCACGCAGATGAAAAAAGCCATCCTGGAATTTACTTGTTAAATCCATCTGATGGCGCCAAACCGGGGATGAGAATTCATTAATAGAACCAGATATTGTTCGCAGTTGAAAATTCTTCGACGATTGACGAAAGAAAAAAGGTGACTTACCGGCCTTGTATGTTTATAAATTTCGAATTCAGGGACAGCTTTACTAGGTGGGGTAAACGCTCGGCGATGAGCTTTAATTGGTGTACCTTGAGGCAGTTGGAAATTAAGAAAATTTTTACCGCGATTTGAAATAAATTAATCAAGTTCGAGCCCCTCTATATAAGTTTTTTATTTATATGTGTTTTTGACCATCTGACTTTTTCTGTTTAACAGTGTTAATCTACACTCCCTATTAGATTGCAAAAACTTGGCTATGCGGTTTAGCAAAACCGGCGATACTCTTCTAAATTTTTTATTTTCAGAAACTAAAATTATGAAACTAACCGGTCGAATAATCTTTATTTATGCTTGCCTAAGTGGTACGGCATCAATCCTACTATCTGCTTATGTCGCGCATATCGTCAACTTAGAAGAAATATCTCAGCGTGCACTTCAATCAGCCCTAAGTCATCAACAGTTTCACACTCTCGCACTTTTATTCCTGGGTTGGTTGATTCAGAAATCTAAGCGCAATTTATGGTTGTTGTTAAGTACTATATTTTTTATTTGCGGTATTTTCTTTTTTAGTTTTAATATTGTTGTGCAGCAACTTTTTGGAATACTCTATTTAAAGGCTTTTACCCCTTTGGGAGGAGTTTCGTTCATTTTAGGTTGGTTGTTATTGGCTTTATTCGGAATGTACGACAACGACTAAGATTAGTTTTGTATTTTGGTCACACCATGTAAAATTTTCGATAACTTTAAATATGAACCTGCAAGGCATTAAGCGAAAGATCACCTATGTTGCCACCTACGAGGCCATCGCATTCTTGTGCGGGACGCTTGGCTTTTTTAGCTTCAGTGACAGCAGCCTTGAGCGTGCAGGTGCTCTAGCTGTTTTCGGTTCACTCTTCGCGGTAAGCTGGAACTTCGGTTACAATGACTTGTTCGAGCAATGGGAGGCTAAAAGCCTTAAACGAGGTCGCAGCTTTGGTCGTCGCGCGCTGCATTCGGTGGGTTTTGAGGCCGGCTTTCTGGTTGTACTACTGCCTGTGGCGGCTTGGTGGCTTGATATCAGCTATCTGCGCTCCTTCATACTCAACCTAGGCTTAAATATTTTCTTTTTTGTCTACACATTTTCTTTTACATGGGCCTTTGATCGCTTATTCGGATTGCCAACTTCAGCGGCAACATCAGATAGAGTCTTTGAGTAATCATTGATACCTTTTTTGATATAAGCTGCACTTGTGTCAATTAATTTGATATTGGAAACAAAATAAAGCCACTATTTAATCTTGGTTGATGCGTCCAATTCATGTCACAGAATATATAACATTTTCCAATACATCGAATGTCGCCAACCTACGAGATCGCTGGTGGATAAACGTAGGATTTAAATAAATTAAACCCGTAGATCGTTCCAAACATCTTGCCTAACGATTAGTCCATCGACTACTTCAAAGCGATCAATAAATCGCATTTTTTCAAACGGCTTATTATCATTAAAAATTCCACTTAAAGTTCCGGAACAATAAACGATGGCACCCTCTCCCGTCCAGCATTCATCTATATTTTCAAAATTCTTTTCGATACTTTTGTAACGCGATTGCGCCCACTGATCTAATTCGTGCAATTGGGTCATTCGCACACCACTAGGAAAGCACATAAAAAAATGAGGCGCTATAAATGTTTGTGCTTTTTCTAAATTTCTTTCTTGCATTGACATTAAAAAAGAATGAACCAATTCTGATGCAACGGATCTTGATGCTCCGCCCTTTGTGAAAACCTTACTATCGCGTTGATAGGTGCTGGCTTCATTAACAAAAATAGTGGTTCCTGCTGGTGCAGCGGCAATGACTGAGCGAGCGGCAGTTGCAAGTCTTTGAACCAATCGCTCTTGAACGTCAGTTGGATAACCGGGTAATAACGTGACTGAAATAACTGGCATCGCTGATTCCCATTTTCATTTTTTATTGATTGTGTGACTTTACACGAAAGCGAACCCGCGCACAAATCAAACGTCTTGGCTTGCGTTAACTTTTTTACTATTGAATTCGAAGCCCTAGCCATGCGCCTAACTTTTCGCGTACGATTTTTCAGCGCCATGTGAAAAATTAAAGCTAGTGAGTAAATTGTAATTTACGATTGTCTAAAACTTGCTAACATCGGACGAGTTATGAGGGTTAATGCATCAATTAATTATTAACCACCCAAAAGGGTATCGTAATGAGTCCTTGAAAAGTCAATCCGAACAAATCCTTTTAAAGTAGTATCACTTCATGAAGCAAAACCGCCGTACTTTTTTGGTAACCGCCACAAGTTTTATTGGGACAGCATCATTTCCAGTTCTTTCACAGTCAACCTACCCAAGTCGATCAATTCGTATAGTGGTACCTTTCCCACCAGGCGGGTCAACAGACGTTGCAGCCCGGACAATAGCTGAGCGCCTTGCTAACGATTTTGGACAGCCGGTCATTATCGACAACCGCCCTGGTGCTGGGACAACCATAGCCGCAGCTCAAGTCGCAACCTCACCTGCTGATGGTCACACTCTGTATATCACTGGAACCATAAGCCACGCCTCTGCTTCCGCCCTGTACACCAACTTGCAATACGACCCCGTCAAGTCATTCGAGGCTGTCGGCTTTGTTACTGAGTCACCATTTATATTGGTTGTTAATAGCACATCGCCCTATCGCACCGTACAAGACCTCATTCAAGCGACAAGAGCTCAGCAAGGTGCAGTTACTTATTCATCAAGTGGTAACGGCGCAGCACCTCACCTCAGTACTGAACTCATTGCACGGTCTGCAGGTGTAAAGTTCCTGCACATTCCATATAAGGGCGTTGGTCCTGCATTGATGGCGTTATTGGCTAATGAAGTGCACTTCACCGTGGCTGATGCTGCTGCGGTACCTCACATCACAAGTGGCCGATTACGCGCTTTGTCGGTACTGAGCGCAAATCCGTCTTCCATGCTAGCGGGAGTAGCTGGACTCTCAGCCTCAGGCGTATCGGACGTCGATATTTCGAGTAATCTTGGAATTCTTGCTCCAGCGGGTACACCTGCAGCAATTCTTGACCGTCTCAATTCAAGCATCAATCGAGCACTCGCTCAGGATGAGATTAAAGCGAAGCTGTCGGGACTTGGACAAATGGCAGCTCCTCGCTCAAGGGCTGACTTTCAGCGCACACTAACAAACGACGTTAGACGTTACGCAAGCGTCGTAAAAGAAGTGGGAATCCGAATAGATTAACTACGCTTAAAGTTTGATTGCCTAAACATTTTACTCAAACCCAATAAAATTTATCGAACTACTTGCGTGATTTTTTTTGAAAAATAGCTAATCAAATGCAGGCTTTGACTTAGTTGGATTTGCCAGATCTCATGCGCCCACTTGCTGGAACGATTTTATTTTTTGGATTTGTTGTTCTTACTTATTAAAGAAGTTTTTTAAAAAAATTATTTAACTTTGCGATCTTTGGTCATCAGAGGTTTCATACCCACCCCGATACTGAATCAACAGATGCGTTATGATCAATTTTTAAAAATTGTGTCATTCATTTTTGATCTTTCCAACCGATCTTGCCGCGTTTCTCGAATTGTTGCGCCTGCATGGTGATGCGGCCTACGGTTTAATCTTTGCATTCGCCTCCTCGCATAGTCTGCTGCTTGCACTTTTTGCAGGTTATGCCTCCAGTTCAGGCGCTCTTAATCTTGGAACCCTCATTGCGGTTGTCTGGGCAGGCAGTTTTATGGGGGATGTGATCCGCTTTTGGATCGGACGTCGTTTCGGCAACAAATGGCTTTTACCTTTTACACTACCTCACCGAACCAGCCAAATCGTTGTCAAGTTGGTGGATCGCTATTACGTATGGCTGATTCTGTTGCATCGCTATCCTCACGGCATTCGCGGCGTCGCTGGTTTTGCGTACGGTATGTCACGACTACCCTGGCTCATCTTCTTGGCGTTCAATTTCGTGGCAGCTGGGCTATGGTCTGGTGTTGTTCTTGCGGCTGGCCATATGTTTGGTCAAATCTCGGAAGAGATAATGAGCGATGCTTTTTCTGGTTTGGGCATGGTCATGCTGATTATTTTTCTCGTGCTGTCGTGGATACTTAGCAGGAAACTTGAACGCGTCGCCGAAAGAAGTTGAACCATAGCAAAAATCCAATATCGACCATATCGTATTAATTAACATCCACGAAATGTATCTGTTTTATGCTTAATTAATTAATGTAGTTAATCCTTGTGATTTAGCCTACTTTTAGCCTACTACTAGAAAGAACTTGTTTCCCGTATGAATTTTGTGGATATAGCAATTGAAAGCTCCCAATCAGACTAACATACGCGATAGTCATTTTTTGAGTCAGTTATTTATATATTGGAGATTCGGATGAGTAATAAATTTTTCTCTGTCTTGCTTGCTTTGGTGGTTAGCTTTTCATGTTTAACAGCAGAGGCTGCAAAACGCATGGGATCGGGCAAATCTGTGGGTCAACAATCCAATAATGTTTCTCAAACTCAAGGTGCCAAGCCCGCGCAAAACGCAACTCCTGCTTCACCTGCCGCAGCACCTGCGGCTGCACCACAAAGCAGACCATGGGGGGCGATGCTGGGCGGACTTGCCGCTGGACTTGGACTTGCATGGTTGGCAAGTTCTATGGGTTTTGGCGCAGAACTCGGTCAGTTCATGATGTTTGGTCTTATTGCCTTGGGCATCATGTTGGTCGTTGGTTACTTCATGCGCCGAAGAGCTGCAGCAAATACTTCTGATGTAAATACAAGCCCTTTGGCATTTCAAGGAGCTGGAGCTACACCGCCGGTTCAACAACAAACAACTCATTTCAACACACATCCTACTACCGCCTCTGCATCCTCTGGTAGCATGATTGGTTCAGCAGTCAGCGAGTTTCAACCCACATGGTCTATACCTGCTGGATTTGATTCTGAGGGATTTGTATCTAAGGCTAGAGAAAACTTTGTGATCATGCAAGATGCATGGGATCGATCTGATACTGCGAGCCTGCGCAATCTAATGACGGACGAGATGTTGACACAAATCAAAGCTCAAATTGCCGAGCGTGATGCAACAACCGCTGTGGGGCAAATGACCAAAACTGAAGTGGTCACCTTAGACGCCAAGTTATTAGGTATTGAGGAGTCTGCTCAAGGACACCTCGCCAGTGTTGAATTTTCTGGAACGATCCGAGAAGAAATAGGCGTACAGCCCGAAACCTTTAAAGAGGTCTGGAACATGTCACTCAGCAAAACCGCTAACAGTGGTTGGTTGGTGGCTGGCATACAGGCGATTTAAAAATCAACATCAATTTGTACCTGAAAAACATTTCAGGTATAAATTTTCTAATCCTTAATTCAATGCGCCATAAAAAAATAACAATTGCTGCTGGCCTCTTTTTTGTCATTCAATCAGCATTGGCACTTTCTTTAAGCATCCCAAAGTCCTTGATTGATATTGGCGTTGCAAAAAAATTTCCTAAGGAAAAATTAACTATTACTTTAGACAAACCAGTCACTAAGTTCAGTAAAGAACGACAAAAGATTGAATTGTGTGGAGTTTGGACAAGTAAATTGCCACAACGTTCGGGAGATTTTTGTATTGATACACAACCCGTTTGGAATAAAGAAAAGGGAGATATTGAAATCTCCAAAGTCAATGTCCTAAAGCTTACTGCAAGCGATGGCAAAGAGTTATCGGGAACTGTTACAAACACTTTAAACACTACCCTTTTAACGCTATTGGATGGAACTTCTGTTTATCACGTACCCGACATGGTAGGAAAAAGACTTGATGCCATAGAAGTGCAAGAGAGTAGTTTTAAACTGATTTTCTAACTTCTTAAAATAAATGTTCTTCCTCGAACGACAAGTCATAGTCTATTGTTAGCTCCGCATCTTCGTTAATATCGCAAAGCGCAATCAGATTATTGCGCCAATCAAATTCTAGATTGGGTTGCTTTGAGTGATTCAGATAAATTTGTAAATGCAAGGTATTGAATCCTTGCCTAGGAACCAAAATCTCGTCATCATCAACATAGCTAAATATATCAATCAGTGTTTTTACACCAACAGGTAACTTTTCAATCTCCTCTGGTCTAAAGACAACATCATTATTTGGAGTCAAACTCAATAATGGATAAAAGCCTTTTGGAATATCTCTCAAAGCAAATACTCCGATTCCGTGAATCTTAGACGCGCCTAAGCGGCAATAAATCTGATCTTTTAAATGGTTGAGTAATTTTTCTTTATGAGTTTGTAACATTTGTTTCAATCAATTGACGACCTACTAGTGCAAAACCACCTATTAAATTGAATCAATAAATAAGAACTGTTCAAGTATCCATATGACCCACAATGATACATACATTCATAAGGATGATCTACAAGTCAGTCCAGCCCCCCTACTTAGCTAATATCCATTGGTTGATCGGTTTGTTTAACGGCTTCGGGTTCCCCTGCCGACACCCCAATAAAGGTACGGATAAGTATGGATAGTTTTGATTCTTTGGAACGAGCCCGCGCGCAATGGCGGTGGCGAGGCAAGGACCGCCCAGCGTTTGCAGATCTCCCTAAGGAAGGACAGGTTTCCGTGTGGAATTTTCCGCGTCCACCAGTACTCGTTCGCGACAAGCGCGAGATCGTGGTGCGCTGGGGCAAGACCCTGTTGGCTCAAACACGTGGCGCTTGGGCGGTAAGGGAGACCTCACACCCGCCTACCTTTTATCTTCCGATGTCTGACGTGAAGGATGCGCTGTTGCGTCCCGCAGGCCAAGGCTCATTTTGCGAGTGGAAAGGGCCTGCGCATTATTGGGATCTGATGGATGGTGAGCGTCGCTTGCCTCATGTCTCTTGGAGCTATCCGCAACCCTTGGCTGGAGCAGAGCCGCTGGCTGATTGCATTGCTTTTTACGCACACAATCTGGACTGCACAGTAGACGGCGTACAGGTTGTTGCACAGTCTGGAGGTTTCTATGGCGGATGGATCACACCTGATCTGTCTGGGCCATTTAAGGGGGAGCCCAACAGTAACGATTGGTGAGAATAGAATTTAAACAGGAAAGCGGCGCATGGCGACTAAGACAAAACTAAATTCAATCAAGCCCTAAAGAAGATAAATCAGGATGATGTTGATGAAATTCAGTTGAAGACTCAAGTGCTTGACCAAGTGACAGAACCGTCCTTTCTTGAAAAGGTTTACCAACAATCTGTAATCCAAGTGGCAATCCATTAAAGAGCCCTGCTGGAAGAGAAAGAGCACACAAGCCGAGGTAGTTAATTGGACGAGTTAAATATCCTGGCATCAATGCAGTTTCAACCACATCATTAATTGCAATTGCGGGTATAGCAACTGTTGGTAATAAAATTGCATCGTACGGCTCAAACCATTGCGCAAAAATTTGACGTTGTTCACCCATCGTGCGCAATGACTGTGCGTACTCTCCAGGCTTAAATTTTTCTGCAGCTTGCATGCGTTGACGAACAGCAGGTCCAAGAGGTACTGACATGTCATTCACATAATCACGGTGCAAGGAATATGCTTCCGACGCAATGATGCGTCCAGTCTGTTCTGCCAAATCAAAAAACCAATCAGGCAATTGCTTGCTTATCACGACTGCTCCTAATGATTCAAATACCCGTGCAGCATTTTCCCAAGACTCGATCACAGCAGGATGCGTAAAAGAAGGTAATTGTTTAACCTCAGGTAAGACTAATCGCATTCCTCTCACAGAACGTGGCTCTTTAGAAAAGTTTTCTAATGGTTGTCCTAATGTCGTCTCATCGCGGAGGTCGGGTTTTGACAATGCATCGAGTATCAGTGCGCAATCGCGTACGTTACGCGCCATCGGACCAATCGAATCTAAGGTCCAACTCAACAAACCTGTTGCATGCAAACTAATACGACCGTAAGTGACCTTTAAACCAGTCAGTCCATTAAAGGCACTAGGAATACGTACCGATCCACCCGTATCACTTCCGATACCCACTGGAGAAAATCCTGCAGCCACTGCAACCCCTGCTCCACTGGATGAGCCGCCAGGTACACGATGTACTTTTAAATCCCACGGGTTATGCGGCGTTCCCATTAATGGATTGGTACCCCATCCACCGAACGCAAATTCAGTCATATGCAATTTGCCCAAGGGAACCATGCCCGCTTGAAGCAACAGCTCTACAGTGGCACTGGTCTGCGTGGCTTGACGTTTTAAATAATGTTTTGACCCGAGGGTACAAATATGCCCTTCTATATCCAGCAAATCCTTTAGAACAACTGGCAGGCCATGCAAAGGACCCAATGGCAGTCCGCTTGATCTTGCTTGGTCAGCTGCTTTGGACAAAATGCACGCTTGGTCAACATAAACCTCAGTCATTGAATGCAAAGTGCCATCGGCCTTTTTTATACGCTCAAGCAAATGAGTCGTGAGCTCAAGTGAAGATAACTTGCCACGTTTTAATAACGATTGAAGTTCAGTCAAACCCATCCATGAAAGTGACATATTGAGCCTTCTCTTTTCTCTGAAAGGTGGTTACCTGGTGAAATCAAATCGGTTCGACCCGATTTGAGGTCAAACCATCCTAAATGTCCAATGGCTTACGCTGTTAACGAAACACTACCATCAGGTGCAGGTGCTTTTTTAAGAATACCAGTACGAACAGCGGTGGCCGATTTCCATGATTGTAGTTTGCCAGTTGCGTGCGCACCTAGTGTAGGACGGACTGCCTTAGTGTGTATTGGCACTTTTCACTTCGTGCGTTATGCTAGAACCTTTAGCAACATTCGAGTGGTTTACGCCACACTTAAATATTTTCACATACAACAATGAAAAAATCAAACACTCTCCTTTTTGCATTTTTAACTTCCCTCACATTGACGCCCTCTGCAGTTGCGCAAGAGGTTGATTCTTGGCCTGCCAAACACGTACAGATCATTGTGCCATTTGCAGCTGGATCACTCACAGATATAGCTGCACGCGCAATTGCTAATCAATTAACTCAGCAACTCAATCAACCGTTTGTTGTCGAGAATAAAGGCGGTGCTGGCGGCACCATTGGTACAAATACTGTCGCCAAGGCGCCTGCTGACGGGTACACGTTGGTTTTCACAGATAGTTCATTCATGATTTCTGCAGCGCTTTATCCCAAGCTACCCTACGATCCATTCAAAGACTTGCTACCTGTCACTCTTGCTGTTGAAGCACCAGCGGTCATGATAGTTCGAACAAACCTGGCTGTCTCCAATGTGCGAGATTTTGTTGCAATGGCTAAAGCCAAACCCAGTGAGCTCAATTTTGGTTCGGGCGGTATTGGCTCATCGGGTCACCTGTCCACTGAACTCTTCATGTCACAAACTGGAACAAAACTGGTGCACGTTCCTTTTAAAGGCGTTGGTGCGGCCATCACGGAAATCATTGCCAACCGTTTAGATTTGGCGCTTCCAAGCCTAGGTGCTGCAGCGGGACAGATTCGAAATGGTACAGTCAAGCCCTTAGCAGTGACTGGCAATCAACGCGTAGTAGCATATCCTGACATACCCACCTTTGCTCAAGCGGGCTATCCAGATTTTGATGTTTCATTTCGCTTTGGTTTTTTGGTGCCTAGCTCAACACCACCAGCAATCATTTCGCGCCTTCAAAATGAAATCGCCAAAGCATTGCAGCATCCCCAGCTACAACAATTTTTGGCAACGCAAGGTGCAACAGGCATCGACATCCGCACGTCAGCTTATTCGCAAATCATTGCACGTGAAATCGGCGTATGGCGCGGGGTTATTCAAAAAGCAGGAATCAAAGCTGATTGATCCCTGAACATCATTCACTAACAATAAATAAGCAACATGAGACAAGACAACCTACTTCCCACTTTTAGAGCACCAGCAGGCGCATGCGACGCTCATTTCCATATCTTTGGTGACCCCACTGTGTATCCCTATCAAGATCCCAAACTGAGATACAAACCACCCTACGCACCCTTATCCGAATACATGAAGACCGCTAATCATCTTGGCTTTGAACGTTTTGTGGTTGTTCAACCCAGCGCGTATGGACGCGACAACAGTTGTCTTGTTGATGCAATGAAAGAATTGGGTGTCTCCAAATGCCGCGCCATTGTTGATGTTGATGATGACGTGAGTGATACAGAACTTGAAAAACTCAATGCATTGGGCGCGCGAGGTGTACGTATCAATGTGTCGCCTATTCATCCCTATGAAGATGGACTTGCAGATCGTCTACTCAAACGCATAGGCCGCATGGAAGCGCGTTGTGCTGAAATTGGTTGGCAACTTGACTTTTTGTTGCCTGGTTGGCTCACTGAACATTTACTCGAACGCATGTCTAAGCTCAAAGTGAACTTCACATTGGCACACATGGGCATGTTGCTTGCCAAAGATGGACCTAATCAACCGGGTCTAAATAGACTGATTGATTTGCTAGTCAATGGCAACGGCCATTGCTGGATCAAACTCACTGCTGTGTATCGAATGTCAAAAGTACCTGGGTATACCGATGCAGAACCGATCGTGCACAGATTAATGGATGCCGCATTAAATCGATTGATATGGGGCAGTGATGATCCGCATGCATCATTTGCGGATCAGGTGGGCTCCGTTGAACTTTTTAATTTACTAGGGGAATGGGCACCCGATGAAGCATCTCGCAAAGCAATTTTGCTAGACAACCCTGTCAAACTCTATGGCTTCTAATAAGGTTCAAAAGTACCGATCTTGCTTTTATAAACCCAGAAAATCTGTCTTGCCCACATCAACACCGTTGTGGCGCAAAATATTGTATGCAGTGGTGATATGAAAGTAAAAATTAGGAATAATCCACGTTAATAGGTACTGATCACCGATAAATTCAAATTTCCACTCGCCAATAGAAAACTTAATTTCTTTATCAGCAGAACCTTCCATTTGCTCGGGCTTAAGGGCATCTAGAAAATTAATGGTTTTAGAAATTCTTTCTTGTAATTCGGTAAAAGTTGCCTCATTATCTTCAAACTTGGGTATATCAACGCATGCTAATCGGGCCAAACCATTCTTTGCTTGATCACAAGTAATTTGAACTTGTTTAGTTAAAGCAAACATATCCAAAAATAATCGAGATCCCAACACTACTTTTTGATCAATTTTTTTATTGGAACTATGTGTTTCAGCTTTTATTAAAATGGCAGATAGATTAACCAGCATTTTTTTGAATTGCGGAACGGATGCGTGATACATTGAGATTGCCATTTTTATTTTCCCTTGAGTGCTTGAATGAAGACTAACAATTTTAAACTTAACAAACAATCCAAAATAATCATCACCGTCGGACTGGTCGGCTGTTTTTTAACGTCACTGACAGGATCAACGGCATTTATGCTGGCCAAGAACTGGGATAACCAAGAAGGTTTTTCAGAGCTTCATTACCGCATGTTCATTGCGTATCCAGCAGCTTGTGTCGTCGTTTTTTTTAGTATTTCCTTACCTGGTGCCTAATCTAACTGCGGCTTTAGAAAAAAAATTAGCCTGAAAAATGACTATCTAAAGTTTCTATTCCTTTGCTGTGCCTTTTTGTTGCCGAAAATACAAATCAAATACGTGCAATAAACCCGCAAAAAATATGCAAGTCATTGAAATAATCGATATAGATTCTTCAGCAGAGATTCGAAATGCCACCATCAGACAAAAACCTGGGGCCAACACAATATTCAATTCTAAAAAATTCAGACCTTTCTGAGTACGCTTAAAACGTAAATTAAGAAAGATCCATTCCAATAGGAAAATGAAAAGGACTACGTCAAGTAGCCATACTGGAACTTTGTAATCCATCAAATATATGACGTCATTAAAGACAATCAACTATTGCGATTAACAATGACGACGATTGTCACGATGATGCTTGCAATAACAGAAAATATAATAATTCCTGCGAGGTAGTAAATGGCGGCTTTGTTTTTTATTTTTTCAGCAATTGATTTTTTCATGATGTTATTCTGTCATTTATTTAAAAGAGAAACAAGTAAGAATTAATATTCAATCGTTACTTACTTTCACGCCTTTCCAAAAAGCCACATAATTTTTGATTTGACTGGCTTCTTGCTTGGGTGTTGGATAAAACCACGCGGCGGACTCATTCAATGCTCCATTGACTGAAACATCGTAGTAATGGGCGACACCTTTCCAAGCACAAGTCGTTTGTTTATCTGAGTTTATAAAAAACTGGGTATTCAAGGATGTCATTGGGAAATAGTGATTCCCCTCAACAACAACTGTGGCATCAGAACTTGCCAAAACTTCATTATTCCAAACTGCTTTCATCACTTACTCCTATTAATTGATGGAATATTAAACCAAATCAAGCCAAACCAGCGCTTAGGATCTGTCCAGACAGGCCCCACGTCCAATCCTTGCGACATGGCAATTTTTTGAATGCTGTCTAATGAAAATTTGTAAGAGTTTTCAGTGTGCAAGGTTTCGCCCTCTTCCAGAGTAAATATTTGTTTATCAATTTTTATTTCTTGTTTTTTCATACTCACCAAATGCATTTCTATGCGATGCATGGGCGCATTATAAAAAGCCCAATGTGAAAATTGTGCGAGATCAAAATTACTATTCAATTCTTTATTCGCTCGTACCAAAAGATTTAAATTAAAAGCAGCGGTAACGCCCTGTGCATCGTTATAGGCTTGGTGAATGATGTTGGGTGCCTTCAATAAGTCAACGCCTAGCAACAATGCGCCTCCTGGCAAATGTTCAACACAATTAGCAAAAAACTCTTGAACCTCATGAGGTGAGAAGTTACCAATGGTTGAACCCGGGAAAAAAGCAATTCGACGTTGTGCCTCTTGCATACAGGGTGGCAGCGACCAATCTTTTGAGTAATCTGCAACGATCGGTTTGATATTTAGTTTAGGAAATTCAAAACTTAACTCTTTAGCGGCAGCATTTAAATGCTCGCCTGAGATATCCATAGGCAAAAATGAAATCGGCGAATCCATCTCTCGCAATAAAAAACGAACTTTGGTTAATGACCCTGCCCCCAATTCAATCAACTCAGCCTTGGCGCCCATGTGCTTTGCAATATCTGCAGCATGCTCTTTTAAGATCAAAAGTTCAGTACGGGTTGGATAATATTCGGGAAGATCACAAATCTGATCAAACAATAACGAGCCTTTGACATCGTAAAAATATTTAGGAGAAATATGTTTGTTGGTTTGCAACAAGGCATTTAGCAAATCATGTTCAAAATCCTGGCGACTTGAATCCATCACTTGCGATCTCGGGCTAAGCGAAGACCCGTAATTTGCCAACTCGCTGTGGGTGGAAAGAAGTTTCTATAGGTTTTGCGAGTGTGCCCTTGAGACGTTGCCCAACTTGACCCGCGCAAGACTTGCTGACCCACCATGAATTTACCGTTGTATTCACGAATCGCTCCATCCATAGGTATAAATCCTGGATAAGGTTCATAAGCAGAACGCGTCCATTGCCAAGCCTGACCCAGCATGTGTTGCATGTCATGATGATCGAACGCGTGCTCCCATTCAAACTCAGTAGGCAACCGCGCACCTCGCCATTGTGCAAACGCATCAGCTTCAAAGAAATTTAAATGTGTGACAGCATGATTGCGATTCAATGAAGTTGTGCCTTCTACACCAAAAATTTTCCACGTTTTCGAATCATTGAAAGCGCTTTGGGGAGCAAGCCAATAGGCTGGCGATTGATAGCCCGTGCGATTAACCCAAGCCCATCCTTCAGACAACCAAAGCGATGCATTTTCATATCCACCATCGGCAATAAATTCCAAGTACTCGCCGCAAGTGATCAATTGGCTAGAAATTTCAAATGCCTCTAACCAGCGTTTATGTTTGGGTTGCTCATTATCAAACGAAAAGTCTTGATATTCACCTTTGTTTTTACCCAGTTCAGATAAACCCGCATCCAACTGAAGCCATTGAGATTTAGATGTTATATCTTGCAATCCTTGGCTTGTATTTAAATTCAATCCACTTTTGGGTAACAGTGGATTACAAGAAAATAAATGCAAGGCATCGGTGATCATTAACTCTTGATGCTGCTGTTCATGATTGATACCCAATTCAATCAAATAAAAAATATTTTCTGAAATATGATGTTCAATGCTTGGCAACCATTTTAATAATGCATGAGTCACATAATCGCGATAAGCCATCACCTCTGCAAGGGCTGGTCTTGTTAATAAGCCTCTTTGAGGACGCGGCTGTCTAGGGCCCATACTTTCATAATATGAATTGAACAAATAATGAAATTGTGAATTGAATGCCTTGTAATTAGCGCAATGCGGCATCAACACCACGTTCTCCCAAAACCAAGTGGTATGACCCAAATGCCATTTGCTTGGACTTGCATCAGGCATTGACTGCACGCATTGGTCTTCTTCGGACAACTGCTCAACCAAATTTTGTGTCAATTGACGAATCTGTTCAAAGCGTGAAGCCAAAGATTGATGAAATGATTGTGACGGAATAGAAATAGGAATAGAAATAGGATGTGTCAAAAGCTTTTATTAACCGCCATGGCCCTTAATATATGTTTCAAGAAACTTAATCTGACTGTCTTGTGACTCAATAATATTTTTTACCAAGTCTCCGATAGAAATAACTCCAACGACTTTTTTCTGCTCAACAATTGGCAAGTGGCGAATATGTTTATGCACCATGATTGCCATGCACTCATCTAAACTATTAGAAAGAGAAACAGTCAAGGGATTAGCAGTCATAATTTCTGCAATAAGTGTTGACTTAGGATCGCGATGGGGCAACAAAACCTTGATCGCACAATCACCTTGAGAAACAATTCCAACCAATTGCCCGCCATCGATAACAAGAATCGAGCGAACTCTGTTATCACGCATCAATTTTAATGCATCTTCTGTTGAATCTTTTGAACCAACAGAGAAAATGGTGTTATTTTTTTTATCAATGCAATGTTTTACGGTTGTCATATCAGTTTATTGAAGGAAGTATTTGTGGGGTATTATTATTTTATAGTATTATTAAATATTAATTTTTTACTAGACACTGAAATAATTTAATAGGGGAATGAGATGGAAAAACCAATCCAAGATCAAAGCCAATCTTCTAAGTTGGAAAATATGTTTGAAAGTTGGGCCGACCCTCTAGGTAATCTTTTTGTATCTATTTTTCATCGGATTACTCTTTTTGGAATAGGTGCAGCAACCGTATGGTCCTCGATTGATACTTTTTTAGTAATAATAGGCAAAGGTGCAGCATCCATTCAAGATTTACTCCTACTTTTTATCTTCTTAGAAATTGGCGCGATGGTAGGTATTTATTTCAAAACCAATCATATGCCTGTGCGCTTCCTCATTTATGTTGCAATCACTGCCGTTACAAGACTGATCATTGACTTGGTCAATACCCAGCATGAGGCTAATTTAGGAATCTTGTTATTAGGTTCGACTATTTTTATCCTTGCACTAGCCAACGCACTTGTTCGATATGCCTCTTACAAATTTCCATCGGCTCCGAGCGACTCAAATTAAAATAATTTTTTAGATGCGGATTTAAATTTTTAAATTACCAAGGTATTTCAACACCCTTGTAATCTACAAAATATGCACCTGACTTGAGGGGCAGATTTTTTAAAGTTGTCAGCATCCCATGT
>RFYV01000050.1 GCA_009921265.1 Betaproteobacteria bacterium
TTGTGGGAAGTCGCAAAAAATTGGACCAGTTCACAGTTTGGCTCCACTTGTCCTCATGGTTTGAGTATCAACCTGGATACATGGAAATCAATTCCAGCACCTATTCAAGCAATCATTCAAAAAGCTGCAGATCGTTGGGCTGAATCATTGGCCAAAAATGCCAAAGACACAGAAGAAGCAGACTTGAAAAAATGGCGTGAGTCGGGTGGTTCTGTCACTGTTTTAGCGCAATCTGAAAAAGAAAAATGGGCTGCATTATTTCCTAACAATTATGTTTCGGAAAAAATCAAAAAAGTCAACGATGCAGGTCTTCCTGGCACCAAAGTGATGGAGTCGTATCTCAAGAATTTAGAAAAATTAGGTTATGTTCCATCTCGCAAATGGGTACTTGAATAATTTTTGAATATCCAAGGGAAATAGATGAACACCATACACCGCTCCTATGAGCAAATTTTGAACATCTTGTACAGCATCGGTTCATACTGGTCAGTGGCTTTGTCACTTTGGATCGTTGCAGATGTTCTTGGACGAACTCTATTAAATAAGCCACTGGAAGGAACTGCCGAACTGGTGGCTTATTCATTACCCTTTGCAACCTTTATTCAAATTCCATGGATCCTCAGACAACGCGGTCATTTGCGCTCTCCACTCTTTGATGATTGGTTATCAGATGGTGCAAAAAAAATGTTCAATGCATTTGGAAGCTTGATTGGTATAACTGTATTTTCCATGGCCTGTTATTCGATATGGGACCCCATGCTTAGCGCTTGGGAAAACCGTGAAACCATTGGTGATGGCGCACTCAATTTGCCCGCTGGCCCCTTATGGTTAGCCATATTGACTGGTTGTGGCCTGATGATTGTCGAGTTCATCATGCAAATGTTGAGTCAAAAAAACATTTTAGAAATAAATCAATAAAAAACCATGGATAACATCACAGTCGTTACGCTCATCACGTTTTTGATGGTGCTCATGATTCTTTGCGGAGTCTATGTTTCTGTCGCATTAGGACTCATGAGTGTGGTGGGTTTATGGATCATCACAGGTCAACCCAGTACTGCTATAAATCTACTCGCGACTACTTTTTTTAGCTCGCTTCAAAGCTATGAATTTGGTGTGATTCCATTATTTGTTTTGATGGGCGCCGTTTTTGGCAATGGCTTGAGTGAAGAACTATTTGCCGCGGCCAATGTATTGGTTCGCAAGGTGCGCGGTGGATTGGCCATGGCAACGGTGATGGGCAATGCTGTGTTTGCCGCCATCACGGGTTCGAGCATGGCCTCTGCTGCTGCATTTTCAAAAATTTCTTATCCACCCATGCTGAAAATGGGATATGACAAGCGCTTTGCATTAGGCAGTGTGGCGGGATCTTCTATTTTGGGTATGTTGATACCCCCCAGCATTCTTTTCATCATCTACGGAATTTTGACGCAAGTCTCAATTGGAAAATTATTTATTGCGGGAGTGATTCCGGGTCTATTGATGACGGTTATTTTTTGTTTAGGAATTCTTTTGATTGGTTACTGGAAACCCCACTTGGTAGGTGCGCATCTTAAGCACCACGATGAAGAAGCCGATGCCCAAAGTTTTTCTACAAAAATGTCCATTTTGTTTAAACCATGGCCTGTGATGCTCTTGATCATGGTCGTCATTGGTGGCATCTATATGGGCTACTTCACCCCCAACGAAGCAGCGGCTGTGGGTGCTATCGGTGCAATCATCATTGCAGTGAGTAAAAAACAATTAGACATGCCAGGATTTAAAAAGGCCGTGTATGAAGTGGGTATGACCAGCGGGTCTATTATGTTGTTGTTGGTTTGTGCGCAGATGTATTCACGCATGGTTGCATTGAGTGGTTTGGTACAAGGGTTAGATCAATGGCTTCGCGCCTCTGCATGGTCGGGCATGGGTATTTTATGGGCATTCATCGGCATCATTCTTTTTTTGGGCTGCATATTAGATTCAGCATCGATTTTGTTATTGGTGGTACCGATTGCATTTCCAATTTTGACGGGCATGGGCTTTGATCCGATTTGGATCGGCGTTGTTTTAGTTATTGCTGTTGAAGTTGGATTGGTCACACCCCCATTTGGTATGTGTGTTTTTACAGTAGCCGCGTCGGTAGGAAAAAGCATCACATCCACAGAAGTGTTTGCCGGTGTCATGCCCTATGTTGTGATGATGTTAGTTTGTTTATGTTTAGTAGTTGAGTTTCCTGCCTTGTCGACTTGGCTTGTCAAATTCATGAATTGAAAATAAATCAGTGGCCCTCGTTATGAATGATTCTTTAAAAACTGTGGGCTTAGTTGGCACAGGAAAGCTTGGCAGTGCGATTGCTCAACGCTTAATCGAAAGGGATCAACGTGTTTACATTTGGAATCGTACCCGCGATAAAGCGCAAGATTTAATCGATCTGGGTGCTGTTTGGTGTAACTCTCCGGTGGATATGACTCAACAAGTTGATGTTGTTCTTTCTATATTGACAGATGCCAAAGCCATCGACGAAGTTTATTTTGGTTCTGATGGCTTGCTTACAGGCAACAATAAAAATAAAATTTTTGTTGAGATGAGTACAGTGCGTCCTGAGTCACAGGTTAGTCTCAATCAACGCATCCTTGCAAAAGGTGCGCGAATGGTGGAGTCACCCGTCGGTGGAACCTCTGTCACTGCACTCAAGGGTCAATTGATGGCGATGGTGGGCGGACTCGATGAAGACGTTGAAAAAGTGCGACCTATTCTTTCTCATCTGTGTCGTCGCATCGAGCATGTAGGACCCGTTGGCGGCGGCGCAAGCCTCAAATTAGCTGTTAATCTGCCACTCATTGTTTACTGGCAAGCCTTAGCAGAAGCGCTAACACTCGTCGATCATTTAAATATTGATCCTGCGCGAATGATCAGTATCTTGTCGGAAAGTTCAGGTGGACCCAATATGTTGCGCATTCGCGGTGACGCAATAGTACAGTCTCTTAATAAAGAGGATACAGGCCCCGCACACTTCACTATTTCGACACTAACCAAAGATCTCAAAGCCATGCGAGAAGAAGCCAAAGTATTGGGCACTTCCCTCCCGTTGGTTGAAGCGGCACTCCATAGCTTTGAAAACCTGAGCGATCAACCCCATAAAGTCGACGGTATTCAATTGCCCGCTTTATGGCTTCAACACTTCAGATCAAAACATTAAACCATCATGATTTCAACATTTAAATGCTCACCGTCCAATGCAAAAACCAACAAGGTTTTAAAAAATAAAAAAGGACGTTTGTTCACGGTTGATATTCACTGCCACACGCATTTAGAAAAAGCAGACGGAATTGTTCAATCGTTGTACAACCCAAAAACCGATCCTATTTTTGGATTTGCCTCTGAAAAATCAAGAGAAGTCAATCGCCAACAAATGGCGACATTGCACAGCAAACTGACATCGATTGATGAGCGTTTGGCCGATATGGACGCAAGCGGTGTTGACGTACAAGCCATTTCACCTGCGCCCCATCAATATTATTATTGGTCGCCCGATGAAGTCGGACGCGACGCCGCCAGGATTGTCAACGATTCCATCGCCGAGATTGTGGCCATGCACCCTGATCGTTTTGTAGGTATTGGAACGGTACCCCTTCAAAATCCAAAAATGGCGATTGCAGAGATGGAACGCGCCGTCAAAAAATTAGGTTTGCGTGGTATTGAAATTGGTACAAACGTCAATGGCATTGAACTATCAGATGCGCGCTATCACAAATTTTTTGCAAAAGCGCAAGAATTGGGTATTTTGATATTTATGCATCCCCTCGGAACAACCGAAGGCAAGCGATTGAGCGAACATTACCTGGTCAATATTGTGGGCAATCCCATGGACTCCACGATTGCCGTGAGTAATTTAATTTTTGAAGGCGTATTAGAAAAATATCCAAAATTAAAAATGTGCATTGCGCACGGCGGTGGTTACTTACCCAGCTATGCAGGCCGAATGGATCATGCCTATCATTCAAGATCCGATTGTCGACAATGTCTGGCGCATCCTCCAAGTCGATCTCTCAAAAAACTATTCTTCGATACGATTGTGTTTGATACCTTGCATTTAAAATTTTTGGTTGATCAATACGGTAGCAAGCATGTATTGATGGGCACTGACTATCCGTACGATATGTCAGAAGCCAACCCCGTTGAATTCGTACAAAGCACCGACTTAAGCCTTTTGGAGCGCAAAGATATTTTGGGAATAAACGCTGCTAGATTGCTAGGTATTCGCAACCGAGCCCTTCGTTTTTAGTTCGCTTCAGGACGGAATAATAGGAAGCATTAAATAACTGGCATTTTTGCCGCCAGTATGTACAGTAACCTCTCCGTTATAGATATCAGGCGGACGATCGAGGGGGTCGTTGTGCAAAAACGGACCGCATCCTTTCAGTTCGTTTTTGAAATTGGAGTAACGTACACCTACACCCTCCCATTCGTAGTCTCGACCCTGAATCGTTAATGCAATTTGATATCCAGGTGGAATGATCAGACCTGTAGGCCATATCTCCACATCGACTTCAACAATTTCATTTTCTTTGACATATTGCACTTCATCATGCGAGTGATAGGGTCGATAAGGTAAAGTCTTTTGAGGATCGAGTTTGCGATGCGATACACGCAACCAACCTTGTGAAATAGGCGTATGCGGGTCCACAGTGCCTTGATAAACCAACTCATTGCCTACGCAATCAAATACGCGAACAATTAAAAACAAATCGGCATCTTTGGTTTTGGAAGAAACAAACAACTTGGCAGCAATGGGACCAAGCAATTCTGTTTGTTTCTTGAGGGGCTGGGTTTTAAATGTGATGCCTTGATTGGCAGGCACATAGGTTTGATGAGACTCCTGCTTGGGCGCATGATCGGTATTTAAACTCAGCTCTTTGGCATCGAGCCAATAATGGGTCCACTGCGTGCGCTGAAGCGGCCATTCATTTTCATATCGAAGTCCGAAAGTTTCATTCGGATAACGCGCTTGCATTTGTACAGGCGGTTGTTTATCCCACCCATTTATTTCACCTTTTAAAAAATAATTAAAAAACTTTTTTTGTAGTTGCACACCATAGTCGGTATAGAAATGCGTCCAATGCTCAAGTCCATGAATTTCTAGCCACTTTTCTTTAGATGCGGCGTTCATGAATGCTTCGTAATTACCCCTTGGATGCAAACCCTGCCCCGCCCAACTCGCAGCAGAAAACAGAGGTACTTTGATCTTTGACCAATCGGCAGATCGTTGTTGGAAAAATGTATTGCATAACGGATTTTCATGAATCGCTTGTTTTAAATCCAAGCGATTTTTGTCTAATTCTTCGGGGGTTAGCGTTTCAGGACCGCAAACCAACTCGCCATTCATTCGACTGGTTGGTCCGTTGGTACCTAAGCCGTGTTGAACCACTTTGACTTGCATGTCGTACCAATTGCCCCAAAAAGACGACGGGACACCGCCATGGTAAGAGCCATCCCGATAAAAATCGGCAGCGCCCTCCCAAGTGCAAATAGCGGCCAAATGAGGCGGATTGAGACCAGCAACCAAATACTGATTGATGGCGTAATACGAAATACCATTCAATCCCACTTTTCCATTGGACCATTCTTGTACGCCTGCCCACTCAATGCATTCGTAATAGTCTTGCGTTTCCCTTTGGGAAAAATTATCCATAAAGCCTGCCGAGCGTCCCGCACCTCGACTATCTACACGCACACAAACAAATCCATCGGGCACCCATTTTTCTGGATCAACCACTTCCCAGCTTTGAAATGCATTAGTCGAACCTTTTGGAACATCGGGATGGTCTTGACACATCAATTTCCATGCATTGGGATAGCCATCTTCAAAATGTAAATTTTTTGCGTATGGTCCATGTGTCAATATCACAGGATAACGCCCATCATTCATGGGACGAAAAATATCTGCGCGCAAGATGTTGCCATCATCCATGGTGATGGGCACATCCCAATCGATACGCATGCCACACCTAACTTCACTTTTGGAAATCGTCATCTCTTTGCTCCTGCTTGGTTTACTTCACACGCTCTAAAATACTCACATAATGCGCGACAGATGCGCCGCCCATATTAAAAATACCAACAAACTCAGGATTATTCACCTGAATATCTCCTGCTGTGTGCGTCAATTGCATTGCACCCAACACATGCATAGAGACGCCTGTGGCGCCGATCGGATGCCCCTTAGCCTTGAGTCCTCCTGAAGGATTAACGGGTAACTTGCCTCCCATTTGTGTCCAACCTTCATGAATGGCACGAGCGCCTTGTCCCATTGGCGCCAAGCCCATCGCTTCATATTCAATCAATTCAGCAATAGTGAAGCAATCGTGCGTTTCAACCAAACTCAAATCATCAAGACTCAAACCCGAACTTGCAAAAGCTCGGCTCCATGCTTGCGCACAACCATCAAACGCAACAATATCGCGTTTACTCATGGGTTTGAAATCATTCACATGAATAGCAGCTTTAAAACCAATCGCCTTGCCCATGGTTTTAGCGGTCTCCATGTCTGTTAAAACAATCGCAGCTGCACCGTCTGAAATCGCCGAACAATCCGAACGCTTAAGAGGCGGCGCAACAAAAGGATTGCGCTCAGAAACTTCTCGACAAAATTCATAGCCTAAATCTTTGCGAAATTGTGCCAAAGGATTGTGAGACCCGTTGAGGTGATTTTTGGCGGCAATCAAAGCCAGCGCATCGCTTTGATCGCCATATCTTGAAAAATATTGTTGCGCAATATCACCAAACATTCCTGCAAAGCCAGCGTTGACTTGGCCTTCTTCTTTTAGATAAGCCGCACGAATCAATACATCCCCTACTTCGGGCGTGGTAATCGATGTCATTTTTTCTGCACCGACTATCAAAACAAATTTGGCGTTTTTTGCCGCAATGGAATTCATACCTTGATGAATCGCTGCTGATCCCGTTGCGCAGGCATTTTCAACCCGAGTAGAAGGCGTAAAGCGCATCGTTTCATCAATTTGTAGTGGCAGTGACGACAGAAAAATTTCTTTCACCAAGCCTTCACCGAAATGACCGAGAAATATTTCATCAATATCCGAGGGCTGCAAACCTGCGTCTGCAATAGCTTCCGTTGTGACTTTTTGAATCAATGATTCAATATCGTGTTGGTCAAGACGACCAAACGGGGTGTGGGCCCAACCCACCATATATGCACTCATGTTGTCTCCATTTATTTTTGTTTATACACGTCGAGCTTGTGAGGTCCAAAATTTTTCACGAATTTCGCGCTTCAAAACTTTTCCAACTGGACTGCGCGGTAACTGCGGCCAAAACTCAATGGTTTTGGGCGTTTTCATACCGCCTAATTTTTCTCGACAAAAAACCAGCATCTCATTTTCAGTCACCGTGTGCCCTTGTTTTAATTCAATCACGGCTTTGACTGCTTCGCCCCATTTTTCATCGGGCACACCAATCACTGCGCAATCTTGAACGCTGGGATGCGCCCAAATCACTTGTTCAATTTCGGATGGATAAATATTGAAGCCCCCCGAAATAATCATGTCACGTTTGCGATCCACAATGTAGACAAAACCATCGGCGTCTTTTAAACCGATGTCGCCCGTGTGGTGCCAACCAAAACGCGAAGCCTCTTCGGTGGCTTGCGGTTGATTGAAATAACCCTTCATCACCAAATTGCCGCGCGTCACGATTTCACCCTTTTCTTCAGGACCTAAAATTTTTCCATCGTCATCCATGATCTCGACTTGCGTAAAAATAGTGGGACGACCACAACTCATCAAACGTCGCTCTAATTTGGGGTCTCCAATCACCAGATGCTCACGTGGCGACATAAATGTGCACAGCATCAAGCATTCGGCTTGACCGTATGTTTGCGCCATCACAGGACCAAAAATATCCAAGGCCTCTTTGAGTTTTTCTGCAGACATCGGGGCTGCTGCATAAATAAAATGTTTGAGCGATGAATAGTCAAACTCACGCACTTGCGGATGCGCAAGCATCGAATAAATCGCAGTGGGTGGCAAAAATAATGTGGTGACACGATGCGTTTGAATGCACTTCATCATTTCAAGTGAGTCAGCCTTTGGAATAATAATTTGTGCAGCCCCCATGGCCAACAAAGGGAAAGCCACACAACCCGCCGCATGCGTCATGGGCGCGGCCACCAAATGAACAGGCGCGTCCTCATAAGGCATGCTTGAAGAAAAATTGGCTACCATGGTTGTAAAGTTGAGGTGAGTCAACATCACACCTTTGGATCGGCCTGTGGTTCCACCCGATGGCCAAATAGACGCCAATTGATTGGGATCAAGCGCAATATAAGGACACTCATCCGCATAAGCGCTTAACCAATCTGCCAATAATGGATCTCCACCATTGGCACGATCAACACATACAAAACCTTTGATATGCGTATTTTTTTGTTTGATGGTGGTGATGTCGTTAGCAAATGAGCTGTGATAGAACAACCACGCACAGCGATTGCTATCCAAGATGTAAATATTGTCGTCAAGTGAATTTCTGGCGTTGATCGGCATCCAAGCCATACCTGCTCGCAAGATACCCAAAATACAGGTGAACGCATCCATGTCATTAGGACTCAGTACAGCGCCCACCATTTCGGGCTTCATGTGATGAGCAATCAGTCCATTGCCAATTTTGTGCGTCAAGACACTCGTTTGTGTAAATGACAATTGCCTGTGTCCGTCTGTTAAACAAAGACTTTGCGGATTGCGATGAAGTCCGCGATCAAAATAGTCGATGAGGCGCATGTTTAATCGATCCTAATTCCGATGATCTACAGAAGACCAACGCTTACCCGCTTGTGAACCCTCATCACCTGTAAGCCAACGATTGAAGTCCATTGCGTGCGAAAGGTTGAGTGTCGCGCATCGCCATGCCAAACTTGACATACAAGAAATGACTGGTGCAAATTGTTTGCTTTGATTGGCAAGGTAGATTGTTTTGAGAGTCGGCATTCCCGTTCCCAGTAAAACAATCGCATCAAACGATTTATTTTTGAGCTGATCCAAAGCTTGACTCGCCGATTGCGAAGTTAATCCATAAATCGGATGGAATGCTGCATCACTCGAAGCAACATCAACAACCTCAGCCAAATGAAAACCGCAACTCTCCCAATATTGTTTGCTTTTATTCAATAAATTTTTTGAGTACGGAGAAACCAATGCAATGTTTTTTGCATGCAGCACATCCAACATATCAATCACCGAGGAAGCCGCTGTCACCGCTTTGATATCGAATTGACGTTCAATTGACTCTAATGTGGCGATTTCAATTGGTCGCGTAGCCAAATAAGAAGCCCCCGTGCAAGCAAAGGCAATCACATCCACGGGCGCGTTGGCAAATTGTTTGCATGAATCAATGTAGTGATGAAAGTAATCGACCAAGCGTTCTTCCATTGTGGGCTTGTCGCTGGTTAATCGACCATTGATAATGGCAAAGCCCTCGGGTAAAAATAAATTGAATTCAGGCTCAACCGTTGTATTGGCCTGAGGCGTGAGTACACCAATCAATCCTTTGGGTGCATATTCAACGGCCATCGTTAATCAATCTTAATATTGGCTGTCTTAATGATGGGCTCCCAACGATTGGTATCGGCACGGATAAAAGCAGTTGAATCTTTTCTGCCCAAACTCAAAGGACTCATTCCCAAGTCAATTAATTTAGTTTGCACATCCGATGCAGCAACAATTCGCATCAACTCAGTCTCCATTTTTTCTAAGATGGCCACAGGTGTTTTTGCAGGCGCAGACAAGCCGAACCACGCCTCACCAATCACGCCGGGTAAGACTTCGTTCATCGTTGGTAAATCGGGATGCGATGAAATACGCTTTGCACCTGTTACAGCCAACAACCTGACTTTTCCCGCCTTGGCTTGTGTAATCGCAGTGGGTACACCGTCAAATAATGCGTCAATTTGTCCACCTAATAAATCGATGGTCGCTGGCCCCGTCCCTTTGTACGCCACGTGAGTCATATTGAGTTGACCGATTTGTTTGAGCATTTCACCGGTGAGATAACCTGCAGAACCAATACCTGCTGATGAATAATTTAATTTTCCAGGATTGCTACGCGCGTGAGCTACAAATTCTGCAAAGGATTTGATAGGTGACTCAGTGCGCACAACAAAAGCATTTGGAAATGTTCCAATCACAAATACATGAGCAAAATCATCCATTGCTTTATATGGCATGGATTGACGCAGCAAAGGCCCCGTTGTGATGGCAGAACCATTGGTCATGACCCATGTATACCCATCGGGTGCCGCTTTGGCCGTAAAGTCTGTTCCCAATACCGAACCCGCACCAGGCTTGTTATCAACAATGACCGCCATCTTGAGAGATTCAGATAATTTTTGCGCCATCAAACGCCCAATGACATCAGTTGCACCACCTGGTGCAAATGGAACAACCAATTTAATGGGCTTGGATGGAAAGGCTTCATCAGCACGAGCTATTTGTAAAAAATAACACAGCAAAATTAATAAACCACCGATTGGTAAAATTCTAGACATTTGCAAACGATTAAAAAACTTCATTCAACATCTCCATGTGTTTCTTATAAAACTTGACCTGTTATTTTTTTTACCAACAAATCGGGGGATTGATGCATGACGTGACCTCGCCATGCAACGTGGCCATCAGGCCTGACCAAAACAAATTTGCGTTCGTAAAGCGCCCTGACAGTATCATTATCTAAGGTAATGATCACCAATTCAATTTTCTGATCTGCAAAGGCTTTTTTTAGCTGATGACATTCGGTGCTACTGGAATGATCTTGAGTGGCACAAATTAAAGTCCAGCCTTGTTTAAACCAATCTAATGTACTGACGTCCAAGCCATTGCGATGATTCGTTAACCAAGCGTGAGGTGCGCGAGATCCCGGCCAAGTGGTGGGTATCACTTGTGAAGGATCATCAGGGGGCTCATAGGTTCCATCGTAGGCAATCACGGGCGAGTCCACATAACGGTAACCCAAATGCGTACCTGCCGAACTGAATTGACGACTCATCCATTTTATTTTCTCAGTTAATTGTTGACGACACAGTTTTGCGTCTTCGCCCTCTTGATCAATGATGGCTGACGTTTCAGCCATCACCATATCAATCTTGTCCGAGTTATTGGCGGAAATCACGCTGTTTCGAATTGCAATGGGCTTTCTTTCAATTTCGTAACTGGCCAATAAACCCTCTGCGCCTCGACCCCGTAAAAATTCGGCTAACTTCCAACCCAAATCTACGGCGTCTCCAATTCCAGTATTCATCCCAACACCACCTGTAGGTGCAAATAAATGAGCGGCATCACCTGCCAAAAAAATGCGTCCGTTTTTAGAATCGAGTGGGTTCAAACCAACTCGCCAATTTTTTGCAACCGATTGGTGATGATGCCAATGCTGAGTTGCCTTGAGTTTGTATTGAAAAGGTTTACCAACTGCTCTAAATAAAATTTCTTGATAGTCTAAATTTTCTGTAGATTTTTTATCGTTTAAAAAATAATACTGATAGTTCCATAAATCACGACCATTGATCGCAGTAAAAACACCAAAGCTATCGGTTGCAAAGCAAAAATACAAATTACCTAAACCTTTGCCGTGTACCTTTAAAAAATCTTCTGATTCAAAATAAAAACTCATGTTGGCACGCATTGCACCCCGCCCCATATATCCAATACCACTTTGCCTTCTTACAAAACTACCACCGCCATCACAAGCAACCAAAAAAGGCGCCTGCACCTCTACTATTTGACCTGTTTGCACATCGGTTGCAGTTACGTGTACATGGTCATGGCTTTGTTGAAACGATTGGAGCAAATGCCCTAATTTAATATCAACACTAGGTAAAGTTTGTGCAAAATTCCAAATAATAGGTTCTAGTTGCGACTGTCCAATTTGAGTTTTGCCATATGGAGACCATTGCAACTCTCTAAACTTTTCGGTTGCAGCAAGATTGCGCTTCCAAGTATCGTTAATCGATGGTGACGTAACTCGGTACAACTCTTCACCCGCCAATCGAGTTGAAAAGCTAATCACATATGGTGCGTCATTGGGCAAGGCATTGGCATAAATAGAGGGCACCAAGCCCCAGCGCCTGAAGTACTCCATCGAACGAGCGCCCAATAAAGTGGCCTTGGGGTGCTCAGACGCGGTTGTGCGCTCTTCTATAACGATGGTTCGAATGCCACGCGTACCGAGTTCACAAGCCAGAGTCGCTCCAACGGGTCCAGCTCCAACAATAATAACTTCAGTTGATAGCATTGCAACGACCCTTTAAATAATTAACGCAATATAAAAAAACTTTTTTTAATCTTACTTGATGAATGTATTTCTAACTTAAAAAAATGAATGCTAAAGAATGTATTTGGTGATTAGGACTTCATGTGCAGGGAATTTACCAATACGCTTGTCATTGTCTGATGTTAAATTTGCATACGTATGCAAATCGATTCTCCATCCAGCACAATCCTCAAGGATCAATCTTGAGTCATATCGTGACGTCCTTTGATGTTGCTCGATTGGCGGGCGTTTCACAATCGGCGGTAAGCAGAAGCTTCACCCCTGGCGCCAGTGTCTCCGAGCAAACGCGCGAGCGCGTGATGCAAGCGGCAGACAAGCTCGGCTATCAACCCAATGCGCACGCACGCAGCCTCATCACAGGTCGCTCGCGAATCATTGGCTTGGTGGTGTCTTATCTCGATAACTTGTTTTATCCAGCCGTTTTGGAGCAACTCTCCAAACGATTGCAGTTAGATGGATTTCATGTCTTGCTTTTTGTCAGCGACCACGTCAACTCCGACAATATGGTGCGTGAAATTTTGCAATACAAAGTTGATGGCATTGTTTTAGGCGCCACCACCCTTTCATCGGGCTTGGCCAAACAATGCAGCGATGCACAAATTCCAGTAGTTTTGTTTAACCGAATTATGGCCAAAACCCACTCCTCGGTTGGATCGGTTCGAAGCGATAACCTACAAGGCGGTTATGAAATAGCCAAACACTTATTGAGCTTGGGACGAAAAAAAATTGCATTCATCGCTGGACGCATTGATTCATCAACCAATTTAGAACGCGAACAAGGGTTTATCGCAGGTTTGGCAGAAGTAGGAATGCCCGTGTTTGCACGTGCAACAGGAAATTACAGTTACGAAGATGCAACCAAGGCGACACTTGAGTTATTTAATAAAAAACGCAATCGACCCGACGCTGTATTTGTTGCCAGCGATCAAATGGCCTTGGCCGTGATTGACACATTGCGCTATCAATTAACACTTCAAGTCCCGCAAGATGTGAGCGTTGCAGGCTTTGACAATGTGCCTCAAGCGTCATGGCCTGCGTACCAACTAACCACTTACGCGCAACCCATTGCCGCCATGGTTGAAGCAACTGCGCAGTTGTTGCAAAACCAATTGATGGGGAGCTCAACGGTAAAAGATCGCAATGTATTGATTCCAGGTCAACTCATTGTTCGTCAATCCAGCGATTCACGTGCGCCGATGCACGCTCCCATGATCACTTCAAACTTCAACCTCACTCATCACTGAACACATGTTTTCTATACAAGAATTACAACAACGATTCATTCCATTCGATTCATTGCGTTACAGCACTGAAGCATTCATTGATTATCGAATTCCTGAATGCTCGCCCAAGTACAACTACGCATTGATTGGCTCTGGCGTTTCACAAAATCCCAAACAACCCGTGAGCCTGCGAGAAAAACATGGCTTTCAAGTGGGGGGCGTATCGATGCCGCACGGCAAGACCAACCCGCCGCATATGCATTTCACATGTGAAGTTTTTATCTGTGTACGCGGCGTGTGGGAAATTCATTGGGGCTTTAATCCGCAAGCGCAGACAACGCGCATCAGCTTTGGCGACATGGTGAGTGTGCCCACATGGATTTATCGCGGATTTAAAAATGTAGGCATTGACGATGGTTTTATGTTTACCACATTGGGGGGGGACGACACAGGCGGTATTTTGTGGGGTCCAACAACCCTAGAGGCTGCGGCCAAGCAAGGCGTCTATCTAACCGACGACTATCAAATTATTGATACCCAAGCGGGTCAAAAAATGGAGCCTCCGCTCAAAGCGTTAACGCCAATGAGTTTGCAAGAAATTCAACAATTACGTGTTTGGTCTGCACAGGAGATGATGCAACGCGTTGTCTTGAAAAAAAATTTACAATGGTCAAGGCACGGTTTATTAGATAGCGCACTCAACAATCACGGCGCGCAACTTGCGCCTGTTCTGGGCTTAGGTATAAGTCAAGATCGAAACACGCAGGTGCCCATCACCAATCCACATGGTGTATCTATCGAATGGTTGCGCATTCCTGCCAATGGTCATGTCGGTCGTCATCAATTAAAAGAAAAACAAGTAGTGATTGCGATTGACGGCGAAATGGAATTGACGATTGAGTCAACCAGCACATCCTATCAACAAAAGTTATTTGGCAAAGATAAAGCATGGGATACATACGCCATACCCGCTGATGTTTGGCGCGCATTCAAAAACAATTCAATTCACGACACCTATGTATTGTTATTGACTGCAGGTGATCATCGTAAAAAAATTCATTGGGATGAGTCCATTATTAAACAAGCGGCATCTGCAAACTATTCAATCGACGCAAATGGTTATGTGGCACCCAAACACTACGTCGATCGTTCACAACGGTAAGGAGAATACATGTCAATCGCATTTTTAGTTACCCATGTTGGCAGTCTGCCACGACCGCAAAACGTCGTCGATTGTTTGTTTGCGCAAGACGCCAATCTCAATCATGACCCTTCGATTTTTAAATCCACCATGACTCAAGCCGTGGATGATGTTGTAGCAAAACAAGTTCAAGCAGGCATTGATGTGGTGAGCGATGGCGAAATGAGCAAGATCAGTTACGCCACCTACATCAGGCATCGCCTGACTGGTTTTGAAATAGGCGTGATGCCACGTGCGACTCCACGAGATTTAGATGATTTTCCAGATTTCAAAGAGCGCTTGGCTAAATTAGGCGCAACGCCCAAATACAACCGCCCCATTTGCAAAGGTCCTATTGGTGTTAACGATTTGAGCGGTTTGCACGAAGATATTGCCAATCTCAAACAAGCGTGTAAAAAGCACGGTGCCAAACGCGCATTCATGAACAGTGCGTCACCTGGCGTTGTTGCTGTTTTTCAGCCCAATGACTTTTACAAAACGCAAGAAGAATACATCATGGCATTGGCATTGGCCATGCAAGCCGAATACGAAGCCATTGTTGATGCAGACTTGGATTTACAAATAGATGCGCCCGATTTAGCCATGGGTCGACACATTCGATTCAGAGATGTCAGCGAAGAAGAATTTTTAAAAAATGCAAACTTGCAAGTCGAAGCCTTAAACGTTGCACTTAAAAATATTCCAGCTGAACGCATTCGCATGCATCTGTGTTGGGGAAATTACGAAGGACCCCATCACTTTGATATTCCATTAGAGCGCATAATCTCTATCGTGCTCAAAGCCAAACCCTCTACTTTGTTATTCGAAGGCGCTAATCCACGACATGCACATGAATGGGAAGTTTGGTCTCAATTGCAAAAAAATGGCCAATTACCGCAAGACAAAATACTCGCGCCTGGTGTTTTAGATACAACTAATAATTTCATCGAACACCCGCGCCTTATTGCACAACGACTCGATACATTTGCAAAAATTGTCGGGTCCGATCGCGTCATGGCAGCCACTGATTGCGGCTTTGGAACCTTTGCAGGTTTTGGCGCTGTTCATCCCCCCATTGCTTATGCCAAATTAGCCAGCATGCACGAAGGTGCACTATTGGCTCGAAGCATGTGGAAGAGAAATTAAATTAACTTTTTTTAAAGGAGATATCATGCAAAGACGTGAACTGATTCAACTCATGGCCGCATCGGGTTTTATTCCTATGCTCAGTCAAGCACAAACCACAGGCGCGCTCAAACCGGGCAAGCCCTATGCGGGAACCACCATCAATGTGTTGTCGGTGGTGGCACCACAATTCAGTGCGCATGAGGCCAAACTGGCCGAGTTTGAAGCCCTCACAGGCATCAAAGTGAAATATCAATACGTGCCTTTTCCAAGCATGCGCGAAAAACTAACCGCCGAATTGGTTGCAAAAACCGATCAGTACGATGTATTAAGCGCAATGGATGTATGGGGTCCCTCTTTGTACAACTTGTTTGATCCTATCAACGATCGGCTTGCAGAAAAAAAGATCGACATGACGGCGCGTTACCCACATGCGCATTTGCGTGCAGCACGTGATCAAAACGGTACAGGAAAAAACATCTTAGGATTTCCCATTCGTGGCCATGTGCAATTGATGTTTTACAGAAAAGACATCTTTGCAAAATTAGGCCTTAAGCCACCAGAGACTTGGCAACAAATGATTGAAGTCGGCCAACAAATTCAATCCAAATCCGATTTGTCGGGTGTAGCGATGTATTACGGAAAAACAGCAGGTCAAAATCTCATGATCTGGTTTAACTACCTGTGGGGCATGGGCAGTGATTTGTTAGACGCCAAGGGCCAACCCATGTTTAATAATGCACAAGGCGTGGTCGCCACACAAGCGTATGTGGATGTTTTACTCAAGCACAAGGCGGCACCTGCTGGCTCGGCATCATTTAACGAAGCGGATGCGGTCAACTCTGTTGCACAAGGCAAGAGTGCAATGGTGCCTGTGTGGTGGTGGCGTTATTCAGGTTTGGTAGATCCCAAAACTTCCACACTCAAACCCGATCAAGTGGGTTTTGCCCCTCTGCCCTCGATGCCTGGCAAAGAAGCCACCACCTATACCAACACATGGTTTTATGGCATTAACAAGAGCAGTAAACGCAAAGATGCAACCATGGAGTATTTGACATGGCTCACCAATCCTGAAGTTGAAAAATCAGTGTTACTCGATCGCAAACTTAACGAAGTGGTTGCTGTGCAAACACCCAACCTGATCGATGGCGATGTGAATTTGCGTTTTGGTGGCATGCATTTGTTTGGCGCTCAAGCACTCAAAGGCGCCAAGGGCACGCCCTTGTTTGCGCAATGGCCACAGGTGAGTGACATCTTGGAGGCGAGCATCTCTGAAATCATCACTGGAAAAATTGATGTTAAATCTGCGCTCGATGCTGCAGCCTCACGCGTCAAACGCGCCATGCGTTGATAGGATTGATGAAACGCATACCCGCTTATGTTTGGTTATTGGCGCCTGCGCTGCTCTTTGTAGCAGCCATGGCGCTGTTTCCTTTGCTCTACTCGTTGGTGCTGAGTTTTCGCGAATGGAAACTGGCACAAAGTGATGTACCGGGGCAATGGGTTGGGTTGGATAACTATTGGTATTTGCTCACCGATGACCCCGAACTCATGGAGTCGTTATGGGCCACATTGATTTTTGTTGGTTTTGACGTTGCCTTAACGGTGTTGGCTGCTTTATGTGCTGCGCTATTACTTCAAAAACCTTCGCGCATGAGTACCTTCACTCGTATTTTATTGATTCTTCCTTTTGTGATGAGTCCAGCGCTAATTGGTATTTCATTTCGATTTTTTTTAAACCCCGAATTTGGTATTTTGCAATTTTTACTCTCGCTCGTTATCCCTGCATTAGATGGACGCATATGGTTGGCCGATCGTTGGCTATCGATGACCGCAGTGATTACATCGGATATATGGCATTGGGCACCTTATATGACGTTGGTGATTTTGGGTGGATTGGCTTCTATCCCAAAAGAAACGCAAGAAGCCGCACAAATTGATGGCGCAAGCCATTGGCAAGTTTTCAAAGACGTGACCTTTCCGCAACTCAAACCTGTTTTAGGAATCGTGTTGGTTCTAAAAACAGTTTTTGCACTCAAAGCTTTTGATACGATTTTTACACTCAGTAATGGGGGCCCTGGCACGTCCACTCAAACACTCGCCTACTTCGTCTATCACACAGCGTTTCATTATTACGATTTGGGGTATGCCGCTGCAGCAGCTTATTTACTCACTGCACTATTGATGATTTGTTCGTTTTTTTACTTGCGATTGATTTTTAAAAAATGACAAGCACATCTATTCCTATTCCAGGCTATCAACCCACATTAGAAAATCGATTGTGGACCTTCGTGCAACAAGCGCTGATTTTGTTATTGATTTCTAGCATTATTCTTCCAATTTTTTGGATGACCATCACTGCGTTCAAATGGCCGCGCGATGTTTACTCACTTAACTCTGCTATTTGGTTTGAACCCACGTTAACTAACATGGTGACGGTGTTTCAACATCCATGGAATTTGGGTAACAAAATTCTCAACAGTATTGCGGTAGCCAGTGGCGCTGTTGCGTTAGCCATACCGATGGCAACGCTAGCGGCCTATGCTTTTTCAAGGTATGAATTTCGCCTCAAGAAAACTATTTTCTTAACCGTCATTGCATCGCAATTTTTACCAGGTGCAGTAGTTGTATTGCCTTATTTTTTAATGTTTAAAAAATTGGGATTGCTCGATACACGCACCGCTTTGATACTGATTAATCTATCGATTGTTTTGCCCTATGCCATTTGGATGATCAAAGGATTCATTGACGCCGTTCCCATTGAGATTGAAGAATCGGCTTTGGTCGATGGTGCACCACGCTGGCGAGTATTGGCAGAAATCGTGGTGCCTGCGGCCATTCCTGGCATCATCACGGCGGCGATATTTAGTTTTACGCTCACATGGAATGAATTTTTATTTGCATTGATTTTGAGCAAACAAGATGCGCTCACACTGCCTATTGGCTTAATTGGTTTTAGGACCGATCGAGGTGATTTATGGGAACTGATGGCTGCAGGCGGCATTTTGATCACCACGCCCATGTTTATATTATCGTTGTTAGTCCATCGCCAATTCATTGGCAGTTTAACGGCAGGATCAGTTCGATAACAACACCATGACGACTATCTCACTTCAATCCATCGACAAATCATACGGTGCTGTTCAAGTTGTTAGAAATTTGAATTTAGAAATTCACGATCAAGAATTTTTAGTTTTCTTAGGTCCATCGGGTTGCGGCAAAACCACCACCATGCGAATTATTGCAGGCCTAGAGCACCCCACCCATGGAACGATTGCATTTGATGGCAAACGCATCAACGAATGGGGTCCTCAAGAACGCGACGTTGCCATGGTGTTTCAAAATTATGGCTTGTATCCGCACATGACGGTTGCACAAAACATCGGCTACCCACTTAAGCTTAGAAAAGTACCAACAGTAGAACATGAAGCGCGTGTGTTGCAAGCAGCCAAACGCGTGCAGTTGCAAGACTTATTACATCGCATGCCCCGCGAATTATCGGGCGGTCAAAGACAACGTGTTGCATTGGCAAGAAGCATAGTGCGCAAGCCACAAGTTTTTTTAATGGATGAACCGCTCTCTAATTTAGACGCCAAGCTTCGGGTTATTGCACGCGCTCAAATTAAACATCTTACACAAGAACTTCAAGTCACCACTATCTACGTGACACACGATCAAATCGAGGCCATGACACTGGCAACGCGCGTTGCTGTGATGAATGAAGGTGTGATTCGGCAAATCGGAACGCCAGAAGAAATTTACAACGATCCACATGACACATTTGTTGCAAGCTTCATAGGAAGCCCCGCCATGAATATATTTGAGGTTCAAACCAACGCATCGGGCATGGCCATGATGCAAGATCAAAATACGGGGATTAAAGCCCCCGCACAAGGTCAATGGACCATGGGTTTTCGATGTGAAGACGTGAAAGTATGCGATTCACAATCAGCCAGTCTCACAACCGAAGTATTTACCTTTGAGTTGTTAGGCGATTGCACCATGGCGACAGCGATGTTTGACGAAAAATTATTAACCGTGAAAGCAGCAAAGGATTGTCGAATGCAAAGTGGTGACCCCTTGCATATCAAAATCGATCCTCAGCATGTGTATTGGTTTGACCGCCAGACGGGTAAACGCTGGCGTCAAACATAAGCCACTCAACAACCCGCCGTACAAACCCCAGCGCTATTAAATTCCATAGTCTTACCTGAGAGTGGAATATGCACAGGCACCTTGGTTGCCTTGATGAATGCTTCAGTTTTGCTTCCAGGTCTGACCTTACCGCCAACTGTTCCCACCTCATTAGCATGCGAAGGAATCACAGATGCAGGCTTGACCAAATCATTAATTACATATGAGGCTTCTGCAGGTCCCGTTGTAAATCCGTCGCCAATATTCATCACTGCCAACTTGGCGTTGTAATGATTGCGAACAACAAATTCTTGATCGGCTGTAATGCCCGTATCACCGGATAGATAAACTGCTAAACCATTAGAGAATCGAACCACATAACCAGTAGCCAATCCAACATCGCCCAGTATTCCAACAGCCTTCATCGACTTGCCCAATTCACCGGGAATGAAATCAGGATCGACTCCGTTGCTGTGCATCGCTGTTACTGTTGCAACTCTCACGCCACCGACTGTCACACTGCCACCAAAACGTGCAAGCATTGAATTGGCAGGATCGCCACCATTGGCTGCAAGCTTAGCAGCAAAGAAGATTGGCATGTCACTGCCTGTGATGATTTTTGATTTTTTAGCCAATGCAATATTGACGACACTCGTATTGGGTGTGGCAGAAACTGACATATCGGGTTTATCGCAGCTGCCAGAATTGGGCTCTTTGTTATGCACATTACCCACATGATCGCCATGCATGTGGCTCACCAAAATAATGTCAATGTTGCCAAGGCGGGGGTCTGTTGCACCAGCTACCGTTTGACCAGGGTCATACAAAACACGTGTACCGTTGGGGTCTTGAAAAATAAGTGCACGATCACGCGGACAAAACTCGCCGTCAATTCCACCCAATGGTGTGACCTTGACGGTTTGTGCAAACGATTGAAAACTGAGGGCCAGACAAAAAAGCCCAACAACGCGAAGTGATGTCTTAAAAACCGATTTCATGAATGCTTCCTATGTTTTGGCGTATTTGCCTGTTAATTGGGGGGTTGTTCCTGTTAACCCTTTTTGCTCTCTTTCGAGTCGCGTGTCGCGCGCCCATGTGCGTTTCAAATCATCTTTGACGCCAATGGTGAGTCGACCCATGCCCTCGACTTCCAATTCTACTTTGTCACCGTCTTGAAACGAAGACAAGCCTCTGTGGTTGGTACCCGTTGCAATGATGTCACCAGGCTCTAGTGCATGAATGCCCGAAACCCATTCGATACAACGTGGAATTTTGTGCGCCATGTCATCGGTATTAAAGTTTTGTTTCAACACACCATTGACCCACAACTTCACTTGCAATTTGAGTGGGTCCTTGACTTCATCGGCCGTGACAATATAAGGTCCAATCGGCGCAAAGGTCGCACGCGATTTCATTTGATAAAACGAATTACTCTCGGGTTGCACACCGCGCGCAGAACCATCAATAAAATTAACGTATCCAAAAATATGCTCCATGGCTGTGGATGCAGGAATAAAACTGCCACCTTTTCCAATGATTAAAGCCAACTCAGCTTCGCCTTCAAAAATAGTTGCAGGTATGTCGGGCAATACCATCGTGTCACCATGACCGATGATGCAACCTGGAGATTTATGAAATGCATTGATCAGCGCAGGCTCTTTGCGTGTGCCGTCTTCCATGTAATTAACTGCCATGCATTCAATATTGACAGGTTTGGGTAGAGGCGGTCGAATTTTGACGCTAGAGATAGGGACTGCTTTGCCACTGGCCACCGCCTTTTCAATGCGAGGCCTCACCTTGTCGAACGATGCAATCAAGCCATTCATCAAGTCACCAATGCCGTGGTGAGGTATGTTGCTCACCACCTTGGTGACATCAACGACGCCCTCGCCTTTGATGATTCCGATTCTGTAATCATTAAATAACATAATTTTCATGAGAGCACCTTTGAAGTAATAGTTGTTGTGATGACTGCAATCATGAGATCATAAATAGACCCACACCACTAAGCAAGTCACGAAAACGTTAGTTCACTGATGTTTACCCTAATCGACGTATCGGATCACTTGCCCAAATAATGGACCATAAAAGGAGATAACTATGAAACAACATGCGCAACAGAAAAGACGCCAGTTTTTAATGACGACAGCTGGCCTGGGGAGCGCGCCGATTGTTTCTTGGGCGACACCTGTGGTTGGTGTCCCCACTCATTTATCCGCTGCAGCCAATCACTTTTATCGCCTACCCCTAAATGACGAACCCATGGTCATTTCTGGTCGTGCTGTAGATAGCCATCAACAAGCCCTGAAACATCAAACCATTGCACTGGCTCAATCAAGCGATCAAACCACAACCGACGCAGATGGTCGATTCTTTTTATCAACCACCACATCGGCTTTTATTCATTCCAAGTTTCAATTGCAATTTCAATCAGGCCTGCAAGCCTGTGTTGAAGTATCCAATGCAAATCAACAAATTCAATCGAACGTGTTAACGCAAGACGCCATAGGCAATTGGCGCGTCTATCTCAATATTCAAATTTAATTTAAAACGACATCGGCAAAAATTTAGCAGCCGTATCCCATCGCTCGGCCATCCAATGCCAAGCCACGTGCGCAATCAATGCCGAGAAGACAATCATCATCATGCGCGCATAAGGCGTTGACATCATCAATCGAACAAGCGGGATACCAATCGCAAGAACCAATATTTGCCCTGCTTCAACGCCAAGATTAAAAGATAACAATGAAACCAATAAATGCGATCCTGCAAATTGCAAGGTTTCGTGCAATACAAATGAAAAACCAAATCCATGTATCAAGCCAAATAACGTGCACATGATCCATCGTCTTTTTACTTTGGGATTCCAAATATTTTCTAAGGCCATAAATACAATTGAAAATGCAATAGCTAATTCCACCCAAGGCATAAACCACAAACCACTGGGCGAATATCCCAATGCAGAGGCAATCAAAGTAACAGAATGCGCCACTGTAAAACTAGTGATCACACCGAGCAGCTGCATCCAACCCGTTGCCACCAAAATTAAACTGGTGATGAACAACAAATGATCGGTGCCACTCAAAATATGTTCAAAGCCTAATTGCATAAAACGCCAAGACGCTTGCCAAATACTGGGGTTAAGTAACACGACGCCTTCTTTGGCGTTGAGCTCAAACGCACGCTCATCAGATCCCAACAATTGAAAACGCAAATTAATAGCCACTCGCAAAGCCAATCGTTGCAAACCAAAATCAATCGCTAATTTTTTATCGTTACTTTGCATTGGATACGTCAACTCAATATCCAAATATTGTTGACTCCAAACTAAGTTATCGGGCAATTCCCAATTCTTTGCTCTCACATGCGTGAGTGCCTCTTCATAAGATGCAAATGAACGATTAGATGGCAAACTGATGCGTGCATGTGCAACAGTGGGTGCTTGCAGCAGTTGATTGCTTTGTGAGATTTTTAAATTGTCCGTGAACCACAATTGAGCGGCTTGCTCCAATGAGGGTTTCACTTTGGGTAGATCCAAATAAATATTTTTGACCAGAGGAAATTCCACCTCTTTCATGGCACTCATGGGCGTGCGAATCAACACGGTGAGCGTTTGGGGTTCTTGCCTTAAAAAAACGGTTATCTGCGCATCGCTCGGGATCTCATGTGCCGAGACATTTAAAATACCCAACAGGCCGAACCCCGATAACAACACGACCCACCTCAGCATAAAGTGAACCAATGTACTAGGGGTTTTCGAGAGTCTCATGCCAAATGTCCTGTTGTTGATTGTCAGTAACAGATGCGTATGCTAGCCTCAAACGACTCCATTTAATAATGACAAAGGGGACCATCATGAAATTACGCACTCGCAAATCATTGCTGACAACAGCTTTCATTGCTGTTTTAGGTTTAGTTGGCTTAACACTCGGCATGTCGGATCAACCCGTCAATGCCAAAGCCAATACAGTCAAAGCCCCTATGTTTGAAGTCGATCCTTTGTGGCCTAAACCCATGCCTAATCATTGGCTACTCGGTATGGCGATTGGTATTTGGGTCGATGAAAAAGATCACGTATGGATTATTCATCGAGGAGCCGCAACGCTTAATGACAACGAGCTTGCGCTCACCAAAAATATTGGTGAATGCTGTGCATCTGCCCCACCTGTATTGGAATTTGATCCTTCAGGTCGTTTGGTACAAGCCTGGGGTGGCCCAGGACCTGGCTATGAATGGCCAGATTCCAATCACGGCATTCACATCGATCACAAAGGCAATGTGTGGATTGGTGGCAATGGTGAAAAAGACGCGCATATTTTGAAA
>RFYV01000006.1 GCA_009921265.1 Betaproteobacteria bacterium
AAAACCGATCGTTCTCTCGATCCTGCCAAATTAGAGGATTTTTTGGGCGCTATTGTCAATATTTATGGCCCTCGCATGTTGCGCTACAAAGGCGTGTTGCACATGAAAGGTACAGATAATAAGGTTATTTTCCAAGGTGTGCACCAACTCATGGGCAGTGATTTAGGTCCCAAATGGGCCGCAGGCGAGACCCGAACGAGCAAAATGGTGTTCATTGGTATCGATTTGCCAAAAGATATTTTTCTTCAAGGCCTCCAACAGTGCCAAGCATGAGTACAATGCCCGCGCACGACTCATTTCGTTCATAACAAATTAAGCTTTACCGCTTACAAAAAATATTGCTAGGAGACATCATTTGAAAGCCCCATCTAAGTCAAAAACTGTAAAAAAACCTTCGGGTTCTGCTAAAAAAACGGCTGCTGCCAGTGTCAAAAAGCCTTTAGCTAAAAAACCTGTCGCAGTTGCAAAAAAACCTGCTGCAAAAGCAAAAACCTCTTCTGTTAAAAAACCTGTTGTACCTGCCAAAAAAGTGATTTCTAAAAAACCTGCTCCCGCCAAAAAACCAACGCCTGTTAAAAAAGCGGCCCCTGCTAAATCAACGCCCGCTAAAAAAGTAGTTGCTGCCAAAAAACCAGCAGCGCCCAAAAAAGTTGAAGTTAAAAAAATTGAAGTTGAAAAAACAAAGCCAATTAAAGTTGTAGGAAGCACCGATGTGAAAGCTACCGAGATACCTAAAAAATCTCCACGTGCTGCTAAAGCAATATCGATGATGCCACCGCCCCCTGGGCAGTTGGTTGCATCAACAACTGCAAAGGCCAGTTACGGGCCCATCGTTGTACCAACTATTTTGAATGTGGTCCCTGTGATGCATAAAAAAGATCCTAAACTTGCAAACAACTGGAAATCAAAATCCTTTGATCAACTCACAGACGCTGAAGTGTTGGCAATGCCAGACAGCGAATACATGAACGAAACGCAGCTTGCGTTTTTTCGTATCAAATTGGTTCAACTCAAAAACGATATTCTTGCTAATGCAGGTGAAACAACCGAGCATTTAAGAGAAGACACTGTGGTTGTTCCGGATCCAGCTGATCGCGCGACGATCGAAGAAGAACATGCACTCGAATTGCGAACACGGGATCGTGAAAGAAAGTTACTTAAAAAAATTCAACAATCCATTACTTTGATCGATGCAGGTGAATACGGTTATTGCGATGAAACGGGTGAACCGATTGGCGTGGGGAGACTCATTGCCAGACCAACCGCGACTTTGTCGCTTGAGGCTCAACAACGTCGTGAACTCAAACAAAAAATGTTTGGAGATTGAGCTTCGTTGTAAAGGTCTGACGGCAGGCTCTTGGAGCCTGTTTTTTTTTGCCCACTGATTAGAAGGAAAAATTACTTTCACTATATCTTCTAAGTCATTATATTATATGAATAATTTTACTTTAAGACGCCTTGAGTGAGGCTTCTAAGTTGTTGATTTTATTGAAAAAATTCACAAAATCATTGGCATAAACGGGTTTTCCTGATAAAGTGCAAATAAGTGCAAATAAATGCAAAAAAGTGGAAAAAGGTATTGGTGCCTGTTTCTGCTGCTTGTGTGTTGCAAAAAAGGAATGAATTCGTGTTTCAGGGTGCTTCATCAATCAGTCTCGACGGCAAAGGTAGGTTATCCATACCTACGCGGTATCGTGACGTCTTAAGCGTCACGGCACAGTGTCAACTCACGATGACAAGACATCCGCATGGTTGTCTCATGATATTCCCTCGTCCCGAATGGGAAAAATTTCGTGAACGAATTGCATCTTTGCCAATGAGTGCGCAGTGGTGGAAAAGAATTTTTTTAGGTAACGCCATGGACGTGGAAATGGACGGCACGGGACGCGTGTTGGTCTCTCCCGAATTGCGAGAGGCCGCAGGCATTACCAAAGACACCATGTTGCTTGGCATGGGCAACCACCTCGAGTTGTGGGACAAACAAACTTACGAATCAGGCGCGCAACAAGCCATGCAAGGCGAGATGCCGTCTGTGTTCCAGGATTTTTCTTTTTAAAGGCAGACGGTGGAGCAAGCATGGACACACACCACAGTCATGTTGAGCGAAGCGGTGCAAGCGCTGGCCATTCAACCCGATGCGACTTACGTGGACGCCACGTTTGGTCGAGGGGGGCACTCCAAGCGCATACTCGAACAACTCTCTCCCAATGGAAAATTAATCGCATTCGACAAAGATCCCGAAGCAGTTGCAGTTGCACAAGCCATCAACGATGCGCGTCTATCGATTCGTCACGAAGGATTTGCGCACTTGTCGCATCTACCCGCACAAAGTGTTGCGGGTGTGTTGATGGATCTGGGAATCAGTTCACCACAAATCGACAACCCCGCAAGGGGTTTTTCATTTCGCTTTGAGGGACCGCTCGATATGCGCATGGATCCCACCCGAGGATTGAGTGTGCGCGATTGGTTGCAAGACGCAGAAGTTTCACAAATTGCGGAGGTCATACGTGATTACAGCGAAGAACGGTTTGCTGTCTCGATTGCAAAAGCGATTGTTGCTCGCCGACAGGAACGGGGCGTTCCTGCAACCACCCTTGAATTGGCCCAGCTCGTGGCTGACACGGTCAAAACCCGGGAGTCGGGCCAGGACCCTGCAACGCGCACATTTCAGGCTTTTCGGATTTTCATCAATGCAGAACTTGAAGAACTGCAACAAGCGTTAGAGGCAAGTTTGCAAGTGTTGCAACAAGGAGGACGTCTCGTTGTCATCAGTTTCCATTCATTGGAAGACAGAATTGTGAAGCAATTTATTGCCAAGCACGCCAAGCAAGTGTTTGATAGACGCGCGCCGTTTGCATTACCCACGCCGTTGTTGCTGGGGGCAATCAGTCGCACAAAGCCAAGCGATGAAGAAGTGAAAAAAAATCCACGAAGTCGTAGCGCCATCATGCGCGTTGCCGAACTATTAGACGCGGGGGTGAGCGCATGACACGCGTCAATATATTGTTGTTTTTTGCAGTTTTAGGCACTGCACTTTTTTTGGTCAAAACACAATACGAATCGCGCCGTTTATTTTCTGAACTTGATCGTGCAAAAGCAGAAGCGCATCGTTTAGAAAGTGAACAAGATAAATTAGATGCAGAACGTGGTGCGCAAGCAACGCCTTTGCGTGTTGAAAAATTAGCGCGCGAGCAGTTACGCATGAGAACCATCACGCCTGCGATCACACAATACGCGTCTCCTCAATCAAATGCAGATGCTGTTGCGAATCAATCGCCACAAACCATTGAATTGCGTCAACAAACGAATGCGATTACTACTGCCGAGGTCAAGCCATGAGCAGTCGCAGTGTTCGTTACACGTCAAGCCCGTTGCTTGCTAGCAAAACGCCTATTTGGCGAAGTCAATTCATTGTTGCATTTATCGCATTGGGATTTTTAGGGTTGGTTGCACGTGCCGCTTATGTACAAGTGGTTGATAACGCATTTTTTAAACGACAAGGCGATGTGCGTTTTGTACGCAACCTCGATTTGCCTGCGAATCGAGGTCGAATATTGGATCGCAACGGCATGATATTGGCTACAAGCGTACCTGTGCCCAGTATTTGGGCCAGTCCTGATGACATCGAAAGACAACCCGAAAAATTAAAAGCATTGGCGGGCTTACTGGGTTTGTCGATCAAAGAATTAGAAAAAAAATTAGAAGACGAAGATAAAAGTTTTGTTTGGCTCAAGCGTCAGGTTGATGAATCGGTGGCGAAGCAAATTGCAGATTTAAAAATCAAGGGTGTTTTTTCACGCATGGAATACAAGCGCATGTATCCTGAAGGTGAGGCTGCAGCGCATGTGGTTGGATTTACCAGTGTTGAAAATACAGGACAAGAAGGAATTGAGCTGGCATTTAACAACGATTTGGGTGGAAAGCCAGGATCGCGTCGTGTGATTAAAAACCGATTAGGTCAAGTCGTCGAAGACATTGGTGAAATGGTGCCGCCCATCGATGGTCGTGATTTGCAATTAAGCATTGATACCAAGGTTCAATTTTTTGCCTATCAAAAATTACGTGAAGCCGTTATTGATAACAAAGCTGCGGCAGGCAGTGTGGTTGTTTTGGATGTTCAAACGGGTGAAATATTGGCGTTAGTGAATTATCCAAGTTATGTGCCCGATAAGCGCATCAATCTCACAGGTGCACAACTGCGCAACCGTGCATTAACCGATACGTTTGAACCTGGATCCACAATGAAGCCTTTTGTGATTGGTCTTGCATTAGAAAAAGGTTTGGTCAATCCAGAATCCATTATTGATACAGCGCCAGGAAAATTAAGTATGTATGGCGCAACCATTACCGATGCACATCCACATGGTGCGCTCAGTGTCAATGAAGTGATTCAAAAATCAAGCAACGTGGGCACAGTCAAAATTGCGATGCGCATGCCTGCTCACGATATGTGGGAAATGTATTCTAAAGTGGGCTTTGGTCAAAAACCACAGTTACCTTTTCCTGGTACAGTCGCAGGTCGTTTACGTCCTTACAAAACATGGCGACCTATTGAGCAAGCCACAATGAGTTATGGCTATGGTTTATCAGCGAGTTTGTTTCAACTCGCACAAGCGTATTCTGTGTTTGCTCGTAATGGCGAAATGTTGCCTGCCAGTTTAATTAAAGGACAAAACAGGTCAAACGCAACTCGCGCAATGAGCGAAAAAAATGCAGCGTCTGTTAGAAACATGTTGCATATGGTCACGATTCCTGGTGGAACAGCGCCCAAGGCACAAACCATGGGTTATGCGGTGGGTGGCAAAACAGGAACCGCACACAAAGTAGAAGGCAAAGGCTACGCTGGAAAAAAATACCGTGGATTTTTTGTCGGTATTGCGCCGATTGAAACCCCCCGCATTGTGGTGGCAGTAATGATTGATGAGCCCACCAACGGCCGATATTTTGGTGGCGATGTAGCGGCACCTGTATTTAGTGAAACCGTTCAACAAACATTGCGCATGATGGGTATCCAGCCCGATATGGCTGTGAAGCCACAAGTGTTTGCCAAATTAGAGCCCGAGTCTTTTTGATGCAAGCTCTTCATACACCCCAACAAGCAGCGCAGTGGTTACGTACATGTGTCAATGGTCAACTGCATGTAGATAGTCGACGTATCAGCAAAGGTGATGGCTTTATTGCCAGGCCAGGTGGTATTCATGATGGCAGACAGTATGTAGCGCAAGCCTTTGCCAATGGTGCGTCTGCCTGTTTGGTTGAAGCGCAAGGTTGTGAAGCCTTTGATTGGTCGCAATATCCGCAACAGATAGGCAGTTACTTCAATCTTAAGAAAGACAGTGGGCCGATCGCCGCTGCTTATTTTGAAAATCCAAGTTCACAACTCAGTGTATTAGGAGTAACTGGCACCAATGGTAAAACATCGACTGCTTGGTGGTTGGCGCAAGCTTTGAAGCAATTGGGTACGCGTTGTGGAATAGTCGGCACTTTAGGTATCGGAGAAATTAATAATTTGGACGGTACAGGTCTGACAACGCCCGACCCCGTTTTGTTGCAATCGCACTTGAGAAAAATGGTCGATAGCGGTGTCAGCGCTTGTGCGATTGAAGCGTCCTCCATTGGCTTGGCCGAATATCGATTAGCAGGAACCGAAATTCGTGTGGGAATCTTCACTAATTTCACGCAAGATCATTTGGACTATCACGGCAGTATGGATGCTTATTGGCAAGCCAAAGCTGTTTTTTTTGATGATCCCCATATGCAAATTGCAGTGATCAATATTGACGATGAAAAGGGACAACAGTTGGCTGAGCAGTTGGCTCACAAAAAACATCCTGCTGTAGTGTGGACTGTCGGCATAAAAAATAATGCACACATTCGTGCGCAATCGATTCAGCATTCAAGCGAAAAATCGATCGGGTTAACTTTTGATGTGGTTGAAGGCACACAAAGCATTCAACTCAAAACACAAATGTTGGGCCTTTATAACGTACACAATCTTTTGGGTGTGATTGCCAGTTTGTACGTTTGTGGATACGAATTAAAAGAAGCTGTTCAAGCCTGTGAATCGCTAACCCCCGTGCCAGGGCGCATGCAACGCATTGTGCAAGCAGACAAGCCGCAAGTCGTGATTGATTATGCGCACACGCCCGATGCGTTAGAAAAAGTATTGCAATCACTTCAAGTATTAGCACATCAACGCGATGGAAAACTCATTTGTGTAGTGGGTTGTGGTGGCGATCGCGATAAAGCGAAGCGCGCACTAATGACGCAGATTGCCGAGCAATCATCTGACAGTTTGGTGTTAACCAGCGATAACCCTAGGCGCGAAAATCCAGAATCGATTTTGAATGACATGATCGTTGGTTTAACTCATAAAAACAAGGCACATACAGAGATTGATCGAGCCAAAGCGATTGCACACAGCATTGCGCAAGCAAATAAAAACGACATTGTTTTAATTGCAGGTAAGGGTCACGAAAACTATCAAGAGATCAAAGGTGTGCGTCATCCATTTTCAGATGAGACGCATGCGCAACAGGCGCTGGATTCATGGTGGCGCATATGAACAGCTCCATGAACTTATCGTTGTCGCAAATTGCAAAATGGTTGCCTGAGTCGCAATTGATTGGCGACTCCACTGTTGTAGTTGATCGCGTTCATACCGATAGCCGAACTTTGCAAAACGGCGATTTGTTTGTTGCGCTAAAAGGTGAAAAATTTGATGCGCATGCATTTTTAAATCAAGCCAAACAAGATGGTGCTCGTGCGGCCATCGCACACAAAGGATTAAAGGAAGCACAGCTGTCAGGCCTTGAAGTGAAAGATTCAAAAAATGCTTTAGGCCTTTTGGCGCAATCGTGGCGTCATCAATTTCAAATTCCTGTGGTTGCAGTTACGGGCAGTAATGGTAAAACAACTGTGACACAAATGACTGGTCATATTTTTAAAATATGGGCTGGCAACGCTGCATTGGTGACCGAAGGTAATTTCAATAATGAAATTGGCGTGCCGCTCACCCTGATGCGCATGCGTTCATCTCACACATGCGCGGTTGTCGAATTGGGTATGAATCATCCCGGAGAAATTGCACAACTCGCGCGCATGGCTCAACCCACAGTTGCATTGGTGAACAACGCACAACGCGAGCATCAAGAATTTATGCAAAGCGTACAAGCCGTTGCAATTGAAAACGCATGCGTGATCGAAGCATCGCCTGCAAATGGTGTGGCTGTATTTCCATCGGACGATGAATTCACTCCGCTTTGGAAAAAAATAACAGGACAAAGAACAAGTATTTGTTTTGGCAAGGGCGGTGAGGTTCAACTCATTTCTGCAGATTGGCGTGTGGATCATTGGCAAGTAGAGATTCAAACGCCTGCAGGCCGCGTCAAGACGCAATTAAAAATTGCAGGCTTGCACAATGTTAACAACGCAATGGCTGCATTGGCTTCTGCGTGTGCAGCGCAAGCACCTTTGCAAGCGATGATCGATGGCTTGGCTTCGTTTGAGCCCGTCAAAGGGCGCTCGCGTGCAGTGGCCTTGCAATATCAGCAACAAAGTAAAACATTGATTGATGACACCTACAACGCCAATCCAGATTCTGTGATTGCCGCTATTGATGTATTGAAACAATTACCCGCGCCCCATTTGTTGGTGTTGGGAGATATGGGTGAAGTGGGCGAGCAAGGGCCTGCATTTCATCAAGAGATTGGAAGTTATGCATTTAAAAATGGCATTGAGCACGTTTACACATTAGGTTTATTGTCAAAGCACACACACAGCACTTGTTCACATTCGATTCATTGGGATGAAATTGATGCGCTCAATCAAGCAGCGATTCAATTGTTGCCCGAAGTCAATAGCATATTGGTTAAGGGATCCAGGTTCATGAAAATGGAACGCGTGGTGCAAGCCATTGAGCAAGCCACTCAAAACAAGGAGCCCACATGCTGTTGAGTTTAGCTCAGTGGTTACAAAGTATTTCGCCAGAGTTTGGGTACTTTCGTGTTTTCCAATACCTCACATTCAGAGCGGTGATGGCGGCGTTGACAGCGCTATTGATTGGTTTAATTGCAGGCCCTGCCGTCATTCGTTATCTTACCTCCATCAAAATTGACCAACCTATTCGTGCGTACGGCATGGAGTCACATCTCAGTAAATCGGGCACTCCAACCATGGGTGGAGTTTTGATTTTGATTTCAATCGCGATCTCTACATTGTTGTGGTTTGATTGGTCCAATCGTTTTGTTTGGATTGTGTTGCTTGTGACCTTGGGCTTTGGCGCCATTGGTTGGGTCGATGATTGGCGCAAAGTGGTCAATAAAGATCCCGAAGGCATGCGTTCACGAGAAAAATATTTTTGGCAATCGCTCATTGGTGTATTGGCAGCTTTGTATTTGGTTTTTAGTATTTCTGAAAACAGTAATTTTCGCGTGATGGAATTATTTATTTCTTGGATTAAGTCGGGCTTTGATGTGAATCTGCCGCCCAAAGCAGGCTTGTTCTTGCCGTTTTTTAAAGAAGTGAGTTATCCATTGGGTGTTTTGGGATTTGTGATCTTGACTTATCTGGTGATTGTGGGATCGAGCAATGCGGTCAATCTCACCGATGGTTTAGACGGATTGGCCATCATGCCTGTGGTGATGGTGTGTTCTGCATTGGGTGTCTTTGCTTATGTGACAGGTAGTTCTGTTTACTCCAAATATTTATTCTTCCCCTATATTCCTGGCGCGGGTGAACTATTAATTTTTTGCGCGGCCATGGCTGGCGCTGGTTTGGCTTTTTTATGGTTTAACACGCACCCGGCACAAGTGTTTATGGGCGATGTGGGTGCGTTGGCTTTAGGTGGTGCGCTTGGTACGATTGCTGTGATTGTTAGACAAGAAATTGTGCTTGCGATTATGGGTGGTATTTTCGTTGCAGAAGCGGTCTCGGTGATGATGCAAGTGACTTACTTTAAATACACCAAGCGCAAATACGGCGAAGGCAGAAGAATTTTAAAAATGGCACCTTTGCATCATCATTTTGAAAAAGCCGGTTGGAAAGAAACTCAAGTGGTTGTTCGTTTTTGGATCATCACCATGCTGCTTTGCTTGGTGGGTTTGTCAACTCTGAAATTGCGTTAAACATGTTGCAACTCAAAGATCTGCAAGTTTTGATATTAGGCCTAGGAGAGTCAGGCCTGGCCATGGCGCGTTGGTGCGTGATGCATGGCGCGCAAATTACGGTGGCCGATACTCGTCAAGAACTTGCATTGCTGAGTCAGTTGAAACAAGATTGCCCTCAAGCTCAATTTGTATCGGGTCCTTTGAATCAAGAATTAATTGAAGGAAAAAGTATTCGTGCTGTGTTTAAGAGCCCTGGTCTCACGCCAGCCGATGTGTCGGGTGTGTGGAATGCCGCTGAGCAAATTGGATTGTGGATGGGAACAGAGCTCACTCTGTTTCAACAAGCCTTGGATGACTTGCAACAATCACAACAATACACGCCACAAATATTAGCCATCACGGGTACTAATGGTAAAACAACAGTTACATCGCTCACAGGTCAGTTGCTCGAGCGCGCAGGAAAAAAAGTAGCGGTTGCTGGCAATATCGGCCCCACATTGCTCGATACTTTGCGTATAAAGCTAGAAGATTTACCGCAAGTGTGGGTGTTGGAGTTATCGAGTTTTCAACTCAACGATATTAAACAGTTTAAACCCACAATAGCTACCATACTTAATATTACGCAAGATCATTTGGATTGGCACGGTGATATGGCTTCTTATGTGAGGGCCAAATCCAAAATCATGGGAACACATGCCACCTTGGTATTGCCCGTTGATGATGAGCTGGTGATGAAACTGCTTCCAACCGAAGAACAAATCAAGAAAAAACAAAAAACAGTTCGCCATTGGATTGGTTATGGTGCAGATGTGCCCAAACGCGCGGGTGACTATGGACTTGAAACAGTCAATGGTGTGACCTGGTTGGTTCGTGCGCACGAAGCCGATGAAACGCGCAAGCGTCGCCGCAACGAGGAAGAAGAGGAAATTTATATCCAGCGTTTGATGCCTGCAGATGCTTTGCGCATTCGGGGTCAACACAATGCGCTCAATGCGTTGGCTGTATTGGCGCTGGCTTGCAACACTGGCGCGGCATTGGGCCCGATGTTGTTTGGTTTGCGTGAGTACTTAGGTGAGCCGCATCGTTTGGAATCGATTGCTGTCATCAAAGATGTTGAATATTTTGAAGACAGCAAAGGTACCAATGTGGGGGCAACGGTTGCAGCTATTCAAGGTTTGGGCGTTGATCGGCGCTTGGTTGTGATATTGGGAGGCGATGGAAAAGGACAAGATTTTTCTCCTTTGTCTTCACAGATATCGCGATACGCCAGAGCTGTTGTGTTGATCGGTCGTGATGCATCGTTAATTCAAGAAGCGTGCAGTCCAACATCTGTCAACATGCAACATGCATCAAGCATGCAAGAGGCCGTCGAGATGGCCAGTCAATTGGCACAAACGGGCGATGCGGTTGTCATGTCGCCTGCATGCGCAAGCTTTGATATGTTCGACAACTACGAGCATCGCGCAAAAGTATTTTGTGATGCGGTTCATGCGCTAGCTTTAGCGGAGGACACGGCATGAGCTCGATAGCTCAGCGCTGGGATAGCATCAAATCTTTGTTTTTGGGGACAACTCCTCAAGAAGGACTAGACGCATTACCTGTGCGCGTTCATGGCAATGAGTTTTCACGCACTCCTGCGATGCCTGTCAGTATCAAAGGTTTTGATCAGCCCTTATTGTGGGCCATCTTCACCTTGCTCGTGTTTGGTTTGATCATGGTTTATTCAGCGTCAATTGCGATGCAAGACAATCCTAGATTCAATGGAAATTATTCGCAAACGCATTATTTAATTCGTCATGTGATTTCGCTCAGCATTGCATTCATGGTGGGTCTGCTTGCATTTCAGGTCTCCATCGACAATTGGGAAAAAGCAGCGCCTTGGTTTTTTATTTCTTCATTAGTTTTACTCATTCTAGTTTTAATTCCATTCATTGGAAAAGGCGTTAACGGTGCGCGTCGTTGGATTTCATTGGGTGTGATGAATTTTCAGCCATCGGAGTTGGTCAAATTAACCGTCTTGTTGTATGCGGCCAATTACATGGTTCGAAAAATGGAAGTCAAAGAAAAGTTTTTTACTTCTGTGATGCCCATGGGTGCGGCCGTTGCCGTGGTGGGTTCGCTGTTGCTGGCAGAGCCTGATATGGGAGCCTTCATGGTGATTGTTGTGATTGCCATGGGTATTTTGTTTTTGGGTGGTGTCAATGCCCGAATGTTTTTCTTAATTGCCTTGGTGTTGATTTTTGCATTTTCAATGATGATTTATTTTTCTGAATGGAGACGCGAGCGGATTTTTGCTTACTTAGATCCGTGGAGTGAAAAGCATGCATTGGGCAAAGGCTACCAACTGTCTCATTCATTGATTGCTATTGGTCGCGGCGAAATATTTGGCGTTGGATTGGGTGGTAGTGTTGAAAAATTGCATTGGTTACCCGAAGCGCATACCGACTTTTTATTGGCTGTGATTGGTGAAGAATTTGGTTTTGTGGGTGTGTGTGGTGTGATCGCTTTATTCATGTGGATCACACGTCGCATCATGTACATTGGTCGTCAAGCGATTGCGATGGATCGTGTGTTTGCTGGCTTGGTAGCGCAAGGTGTGGGTATTTGGATTGGTTTTCAATCCTTCATTAATATGGGCGTTAATTTAGGCGCATTACCGACAAAAGGTCTGACATTACCGTTTATGAGTTATGGCGGATCGGCTATTTTGCTCAACGTCATTGCTATAGCGATTGTTTTACGCGTCGATTATGAAAATCGATTGATGATGCATGGAGGTCGACGATGAAGACCAAAATTGCATTGGTGATTGCGGGCGGCACAGGCGGACATATATTCCCGTGCTTGGCGGTTGCACAATCATTGCGTGATCGTGGTTGGCGTGTGCATTGGTTGGGTGGTGCAGAGCCCAGCATGGAGAGTCAACGCGTACCCATTGCAGGCTTAGCATTTCATGCGGTGCAGTTTGGCGGCTTGCGTGGCAAAGGTATTTTGACTTGGTTGAAGTTACCCGCGCGAATGATGCGTGCATTTCAACAAAGCAAACACATTATTCGGGATGTCAATCCTGATGTGGTGATCGGCTTTGGTGGTTACATCACATTTCCAGCAGGTGTGATGGCTGTGTTGCTTGGCAAACCTCTTATTGTTCATGAACAAAATGCACTGGCTGGAATGTCCAATCGGTGGTTATCACTAATTGCCAAAAAAGTATTCACCAGTTTCCCGCGTGTGCTCTGGCGTGGTCAGTGGATTGGTAATCCATTGCGCATCGAATTTTTAAAGCAAGATGCGCCGAACATTCGTTTTCAGAATCGACAAGGCCCGCTTCAAATCTTGGTGATGGGTGGAAGCTTGGGTGCCAAAGCGTTGAATGATATCGTTCCACAAGCCATTGCTTTGATTGATCCTTCGCATCGTCCTATGGTTACGCATCAAAGTGGCGAAAAACAAATTCAAGCCTTAGAAGCGTCATACGCGCAAGCAGGTGTAACAGCTACGCTGACACCATTTATAGAAGATGCGGCATCAGCGATGGCCAAAGCCGATTTAATTATTTGCAGAGCGGGTGCGAGTACAGTGACCGAAATTGCTGCGATCGGTGGCGTGGCGATTTTTGTCCCATTCCCACATGCAGTGGCCGATCACCAAATAGTCAACGCTAATTTTTTGGCGAATCAAGGCGCAGCGTGGCTTACGCTGCAGCGCAGTTTGGACGCGCAGACATTGGCAACTCAAATTCAAAATTTGGACAGAACCATGTTGCAAGAAGTGGCACAACGCGCGTATGACTTACGCAAAGTGTCGGCTGCCAATCACATGGTGGCTGCGTGTGAGGAGTTGGTCGCATGAAACACGCGATTCGTCACATTCATTTTGTTGGCATTGGTGGCGCAGGCATGAGCGGCATTGCAGAAATTTTATTTAATTTGGGTTATGTGGTGACAGGCTCTGATATTTTTGACGGCCCTGTTTTGCAACGTTTAAAAGCATTGGGTATTCAAAGTTTTGTTGGTCATAGCAGAGCAAACATTGTTGGTGCAGATGCGGTGGTCACATCAACAGCAGTCAAAGAGAACAACCCAGAAGTGATTGCTGCGCATCAAAAATTAATTCCTGTGGTGCCACGTGCCGTGATGCTCGCAGAACTAATGCGTTTAAAGCAAGGCATTGCAATTGCTGGCACGCACGGCAAAACAACGACCACCAGTTTGGTGGCGAGTGTGTTGGCGCATGCGGGGCTTGATCCAACATTTGTGATTGGCGGAAAACTCAACAGCGCTGGTGCAAATGCCAAACTCGGACAAGGCGATTACATCGTCGTTGAAGCAGACGAGTCCGACGCATCATTTTTAAATTTAATTCCAATGATGTCAGTTGTGACCAATATAGATGCAGATCATATGGAAACATATGACCACGATTTTGGAAAACTCAAAAATGCATTCATCGAATTTTTACATCGCATGCCTTTTTATGGTGCGGCTGTTTTATGTGTCGATGATCTTGCACTTAGAAGTATCTTGCCGCTAGTTTCAAGACCGATTACCAGTTATGGCATGTCGGCCAATGCGCAGGTTCGAGCATTTGACATAGTCGCCAAATCGGGTCGAATGCAATTTAAAGTATCACGCAAAAACGGTATTAAGTTGCCTGATATGCAAATCGATTTGAATCTGCCGGGTGAGCACAATGTCAGAAATGCATTAGCAGCGATTGCAATAGCTGTGGAGCTTGGAATTGACGATGAAGCTGTTAAAGTCGCATTGTCGGAGTTCAAAGGTGTGGGTCGACGTTTTCAAAGGCACGGCGACATACCAGCAAAACAAGGCGGCCTCTTTACATTGATTGAAGACTACGGACATCATCCGGCTGAATTGGACGCGACCTTGCAGGCAGCGCGTGGCGCATTTCCGGGTCGAAGATTGGTATTGGCTTTCCAACCGCATCGCTACACGCGCACACGTGATTGCTTTGAAGATTTTGTGAGAGTGATGCGAACAGCAGATGTGGTGTGGCTCACAGAAGTTTACGCGGCAGGCGAAGCGCCCATCGCTTCGGCAGATGGGCGTTCTTTGGCGCACGCACTGCGCGTTGCGGGACAAAATGATTTGGTGTTTGCACAAAGTTTGGATGAACTCACGCAACTCATTTCCGAACATGCCCAAGATGGTGACGTGGTGATGTGCCTGGGCGCTGGATCAATTGGAACAGTCCCTGCGCAAGTGGCTCTTAAAGCAAATCACAAAGAGCCCGTCAGAATCAAAGGGGGTGCACGATGAGGCCCTTTGATATTAATCAAGCGAAGGTTGCCGTTTTGATGGGCGGCATGTCAGCAGAGCGCGAAATTTCTTTGTTATCAGGAAATGGTGTTTTGCAAGCCTTACAAAGCAAAGGCGTTAACGCGCATACATTTGATCCTGCGAATCAACCATTGCAAAATTTGAAAACGCAGCAATACACGCACGTGTTTATTGCATTGCATGGTCGTCATGGCGAAGACGGTACAGTTCAAGGCGCACTCGAATTGCTAGGTATACCGTATACAGGTTCGGGCGTGATGGCTTCTGCCATTGCTATGGATAAAACCATGACCAAACGAATTTGGAATGCGCAAGGTTTGCAGTCACCTGCATTTGTTCATTTAACGCCAGAGGAACAAACACCACATAGCATTCAAAGAATTCCTGAGCAACTTCAGTTGCCACTGATTGTGAAGCCTCCACGTGAAGGCTCATCGATTGGCGTGACCAAGGTGATGACAGCAGATCAAATGCAAGCGGCAGTTGCATTAGCCACTCAATTCGATCCCGACTTGTTGTGTGAAGCATTTATTGATGGCGATGAAGTGACTTGTCCAGTTATTGGAGAAGGTTATCTTGCCAAAGCTTTACCCGTGGTTCGTATTGCAGCGCCCCAAGGTGCTTACGACTACCAAAATAAATATTTCACCGATGTCGTCAAATACCATTGCCCCAGTGGATTGCCACCCGAAGAGGAAAAAAAGATTCAACAAATCACGTTCGATGCTTATCGCGCTTTGGGTTGTCGTGGATGGGGTCGTGCTGATTTGATGATTCGCAAAAGCGATCGACAAGCGTTTTTATTAGAGATGAATACAAGCCCTGGCATGACAAGTCATTCCTTGGTTCCCATGTCGGCCAAGGCCTCAGGTATTTCATACGAAGATTTGTGTTTGCAATTGCTGATGAGTGCACAACTTGATCAACACAAGGGAGGGCGTGTGTCATGAGAGCAACTGATGCAGCCCGCATGCAATTCAAGGAAGAAATTCCATTGGACATTAAGCTGATGAATATCACAGCCACGTTGGTGTTTGCTGCGGTTGTATTGATGTTAATTGGATCGCTGATCTGGTGGGGCATTAGCCATCCTGTATTTTCAATTTCACAAATTGTTGTATTGGGCTCATCTCAACACAACAACGAAGTCACATTGCGCGCCAATGTAACTCCTAAGATCAACGGTAATTTTTTCACCATTGATTTGGTACACACGCGAGCTATTTTTGAATCGGTTCCATGGGTAAGGCATGCAATCATTGAGCGCGAATTCCCCAATCAGTTAAACATTCAAATTGTTGAGCATCAACCCGTTGCCTATTGGGGTCCAGAGTCTGAATCCAGATTACTCAATAGTGCAGGCGAAGTCTTTGTTGCTAACTTTGACGAATTGGAAAACACCAAGTTGCCGCATTTGTACGGATCCGATTCTCAATCGACATTGGTTTTGCAAATGTTTGGTGAAGTTTCATTGCGACTCAAAAAATTAGATTTGTCCATCAAAGGTTTGGAGTTAACAGGACGCGGTAGTTGGCGCGCTTTGCTTCAATCAGGCGCAGATATTGAATTGGGACGAGGTTCTGTGACGGAAGTGATGGCGAGATTAGATCGCATGACAAGCACCTTGGTGCAAGTTGCGGGTCGCTACAACCGAAAAGTCAGTGCTTTGGAATCGGCAGATTTAAGGCATGAAAACGGCTATGCATTGCGATTGCGCGGTGTGAGCACGTTAGAGCCAGCTTTGAAGAAATAAATGAAGAGGTCCGTATGGCAAAAGAATACAAAGATTTAGTCGTCGCGTTAGACATTGGCACCAGCAAAGTCATGGTGGTAGTGGCTGAGGTGTTGCCAGGTGGCGAATTAAAAATGGCTGGGCTTGGCATTGCGCCCAGTAATGGACTCAAGCGTGGCGTTGTGGTAAACATTGATGCAACGGTACAAAGCATTCAACAAGCACTCAAAGAAGCCGAGTTCATGGCTGACTGCAAAATAACGCGTGTTTATACAGGTATTACAGGTAGTCACATTCGAGGTATGAATTCACACGGCATGGTTGCCGTTAAAGATCGCGAAGTCACAGCAGCCGACGTGGCGCGTGTAGTTGAAACCGCACGCGCAATCACGATATCAACCGATCAACGCTTGTTGTTGGTCGAACCACAAGAGTTTTTGATTGATGGTCAAGACGTCAAAGAACCGATCGGCATGAGCGGCATTCGATTAGAAGCCAAAGTGCATATCGTGACGGGCGCGCAAACCGCTGCAGAAAACATCATCAAATGCGTGCGACGTTGCGGTCTTGATGTGGATCAATTAATGCTCAACCCATTGGCTTCAAGTCTTTCTGTTCTTACGCCCGATGAAAAAGAATTAGGCGTTGCATTGGTTGATATTGGTGCAGGAACAACAGACGTTGCGATTTTTACGGGCGGTGCAATTCGTCACACAGCAGTTATTCCAATCGCAGGCGATTTAATCACCAGCGATATTGCGATGGCTTTGCGCACGCCCACCAAAGATGCAGAAGATATCAAAGTGGAGTCGGGTTATGCCAAACAGTTATTGGCCGATCCAGAAATACAAGTTGAAGTACCAGGCCTGGGTGACAGAGGGCCGCGCATGTTGAGTCGTCAAGCATTAGCGGGTGTGATTGAGCCGCGTGTTGAAGAAATTTTTGCTTTGGTTCAACAAGTGATTCGTGATTCGGGCTTTGAAGAAGTTTTATCGTCAGGCGTGGTGCTCACGGGTGGAAGCGCCATGATGCCCGGTATGGTCGAGTTAGGCGAAGATATTTTTCTTAAACCCGTGAGACGTGGCTTGCCGCATTATTCAAGTGCACTCTCCGATATGGTTTCACAAACACGCGCTGCAACAGTCATGGGTCTTCTTGAAGAAGCCCGAACAGGTCGCTTGCGCGGATTTAAGGTCGCACAAAAAAGTGGTTCAGTCACAACCGCATTGGGTCGTGTCAAAGACTGGTTTGTAGGAAATTTTTAATCATGCAATTTTTAAATTTCATTCCTCAATCGCGTGGCAGTCCTGTTCAATCACAGAGACGCCGATGGCGACCTTGCTGTCGTGGTGCTCCTCCAGGTACTTAATTTTTTTAACAACAAAAAACCAAAACATCTCAGGCAACTGCACAAAACGGAGTAAAAAAATGAGTATAGAAATGATTGAAACAAGCGAATTTAAAGCGGGCACACAAATCAAAGTCATCGGCGTAGGTGGCGGTGGTGGCAATGCGGTGGAGCACATGATCAGAAGTGGTGTCAAAGGCGTGGAATTTATTTGCGCCAACACCGATGCACAGGCATTGCGAGTCAGCAGTGCGGATCGCATCATTCAATTGGGCGATAGTGGATTGGGTGCGGGCAGTCGACCCGAGCGCGGACTGTCTGCAGCCGAAACAGCCATCGAAGAAATTCGAATTGCTTTAGAAGGCGCAAATATGGTCTTCATCACGGCGGGTATGGGCGGTGGCACAGGCACTGGCGCGGCACCTGTCGTTGCACGCATTGCACGCGAGATGGGTATTCTCACGGTGGGTGTTGTCACCAAACCTTTTGAGTGGGAAGGCGGTCGCCGCATGACCAATGCAGAAAGTGGATTGGCAGAACTTGAAGCCAATGTCGATTCACTTATCGTGGTCTTGAACGAAAAATTACAAGAAGTACTCGGTGACAATGTGTCGCAAGACGAAGCATTTGCATTTGCCAACGATGTGCTTCGCAATTCGGTCGGTGGTATTGCAGAAATTATCAACGTCGAAGCGCTGGTCAACGTCGACTTTGAAGACGTTCGCACAGTGATGAGTGAACAAGGCAAAGCGATGATGGGAACGGCAACGGCCAGTGGCCCCGATCGCGCTCGCATTGCGGCCGAGCAAGCGGTTGCGTGCCCATTGCTCGAAGGCGTGGATATGACAGGCGCAAAAGGTGTGCTGGTTTTGATCACTGCATCCAAAGGTGGATTGAAATTGTCGGAGTCGCGTGAAGCCATGAATACGATTCGTGCATTTGCATCCGGTGATGCGCATGTGATTTATGGAACCGCCTATGACGATTCATTGAACGATCAAATTCGCGTCACAGTGGTTGCAACGGGTTTGGCACAATCGGGCAAACGCGTTGCGCCACCTTTATCGGTGATACGCACAGGTACCGATAACGTTCCAATTTCTCAGCATATGCCGATGCAAACTACGTCGGTGTCTGATAGTTCAACAATTCAAGCCAGCAGCGTAAGTCAATCGGCGGCATCTGCCCTGCAAACTGCAGCGCCTCGCAACACCAGTTACGAAACATCAAGTGTTCCTAGTGTGTGGCGTACCAATCGAACGCATGCATCGGCCAAAGTCGACGCCATGTCCTCAGGCGGTATGGATGATTATGAGATCCCTGCGTTCTTGCGCAAGCAAGCCGATTAAAATAAGCGGGTGCTTAAACAAAGAACCCTTCAATCACTGACCAAGGCGGTTGGTGTCGGACTACACAGCGGGCAGCGCGTTGAAATGACGTTGCGGCCCGCACCCGCTGACACGGGCATCGTTTTTAGAAGAGTAGACCTTCCCAATCCCATTGAAATACCTGTCAATGCAGTTGCAGCATTGCACTTCAAAATACACCCAAGCGTTTCATTCGAATCGTTCAAGAGGTCATGGTGAGTGAAGGTCAGGGCGATAAAGGCAAGTGGGCCAAACTCAGTCCCCATCACGGATACAAACTGAGTTTTGAAATTGATTTTCAACATCCCGCGGTCGATTCCACAGGTCAACGCGTTCAATTTGATATGGAAACGGGTGTGTATGCGCGCGATATAGCTAGAGCGCGTACCTTTGGATTTACCAAAGACGTTGAGATGATGCGCTCCAATGGTTTGGTATTAGGGGGCGGATTAGACAATGCCATTGTGATGGATGATTACAAAGTACTCAACACAGATGGGCTTCGTTACGACGACGAATTTGTCAAACACAAAATACTCGATGCCATGGGCGATTTGTATATTTTAGGCAAACCCTTGTTGGCATATTACAGCGCATTTCGTTCAGGGCATGCACTCAACAATTTATTGCTCAGAGAATTATTAAGCAGACCTAATAGCTATGAAGTCGTTACGTTTGATGACGAAAACCTAGCGCCGCGTGGAGTCGCGCAACTCGCACCTGCTTGGTAATTGTATTGACGGTTTATCCGCTTCGACCCGATCGATACATGCCGCTGGCTTTGGTTCTAACACTGCCACCCAATGCCATCAAGGCCAATCCTTTGGCGGCATGCGCATGTGTGATAGCTAAACCCAAAGCGTCAGCTGCATCCGGGCCTGGTAAGCCAGGTAAATTAATCAAACGTTTGACCATTTCTTGCACCTGCGCTTTGCCCGCTTTGCCGTGACCTGCAATGGCTTTTTTCATTTGCAAAGCTGTGTATTCAGCTACCGATAAATTCTTGGTTACCAATGCGGTAAGACATGCACCACGCGCCTGACCCAATAACAGTGTGGCTTGTGGATTCACATTGACAAAAATAATTTCAATGGCCGCGCAATCGGGTTGGTAGCGATCAACCACTTCATGAATGCCTTCAAACAAAACTTTAAGCCTTGCAGGTAAATCACTGCGCGACAAGTGCGTGGTTTTAATCGTGCCACTCGCTACGTAATGCAGTTTTCCGCCATCAAACTGAACCAAGCCAAACCCCGTGGTTTGCAAACCAGGATCGATGCCAAGGACGATATTGGCGCTCAAGGCAATACCGCGCCATTCATACGCGCCAAAATAATTTCGGTGCGATCGCTCAAATAAGGTGATTGAGGTAATTTTTCAAAATATTTAGGCCGAGGCAATATCACGGCCAAACGCGCCGCTTCCCATGGTGTTAATTGAGAAGCTGATTTTTGAAAATAATGACGCGCAGCGGCTTGCGCTCCAAACACACCTTGACCCCACTCCACATGGTTGAGATAAATTTCTAAAATACGTTGCTTGCTTAAAAACATTTCAAGACCGATGGTAAGAATAAATTCTTGGCTCTTGCGAAAAAAAGTTCTTTCGCCCGATAAAAAAAGATTTTTGGCCAGTTGTTGAGTAATCGTTGAACCGCCAACAATCTTCACCTTCTTTACATTTTTATTTTGCGTCTGTTGTTGTGATTTGATGTTGCTGTGCCATGCACGCTCAATTGCTTCCCACTGCACGCCATCATGCGTGGCAAAAATATCATCTTCGGAGGCAATTACCGCGCGTTTGAGGTGAGAAGAAATATCGCGTGAATCAACCCAATCTTGACGCCATGGCAATTCTTTTTTTATTTGAAAAATTTGCCTCGCCTGTGAGCGCTGAAACGTGGTTGAAGAAGGATTGACATAACGCATCAAAGCAATATGACTTAAAAAATAGATTTGTAATGCAAACCATGCCAACACAAAAAGACCTAGCCATCTCAGAAATGGTTTGAAGCGAACAACCGTTGAGAAAGATTTTTTCAAGGCTCACTCCATTTGGTTTGCATTGAGCCATCGCGTGTGAAATTAAATCGAGTGACCAATGCGAGTTGATCGATTTGCTTGCGCATGTCGGACGTGAAGGCACCAAAGGGCCCAGCGCTGGTGGCGATGGCTTGCGCACGACGATCCAACTCGGGTTGCCCAGAACTTTGCGCAACTTCGACGGCAATCACCAGGCCTCCCGAATTGATGGTGATTATCATGGTGAGCGTACCATATAATTTTTTGCCATCTATTTCTGGAAAATAAAGTGTGCCCTTGTCTTCAATTTTTTTTCGCATGATGTCGTAATACTGCGCGTAAATCACTGCACGGGTGCTCGGACTGATGTAGAGCTTGCGTGGTTTAGCATTTTGTTCTTGAATGCGTTGCTCAATTTCGGCCAACATTTGTATGAATTGCTGGCGTTGGTTTTTACTTTCGGGTTGATTGGGTTCGGGTTGCGTAACAGGCATATTGGCTAGCAATTCTTTAACTTGCGTTAAAAGCTTTTCTTGTTGCTTTTGCATTTGAACCACTTGCTCGCGCAAATTGCTGTCTTGCTCTTTGCCCATTTGATTGCGTGGTGCATTGGGTAGGGGCGATTGCGCTCGCACGTCTCTGTGATCGCCACCACCCGCTAAATTAACTTGTGCTAAAGCTTGTGGTTTTACATTTTTGGGAACATCGCTCAGGGTGTTAATCAAAATGATTTCAAGAGGAAGATCTTGCATCAATCGATCAAAACGATCGGGTGCAGCAAAACGCAAAATCAATAAACCACCATGAACTGCCAATGACAATGCAAATGCCCATTGCAAAATCGTGATGCGGGATAAAAAATCCTTGTTCATGGCGAGATGGGGTTGCCTTTTTCCAAAATCGGAGTAGTCTGCGTAGTTTCTGTACTTTCGTCGGACATATCGATGGCAATTGCAATGGGGCCAGCCGATGAGTTGTCGTCTCCTTCTTCAATTTCATCTGTTTGTTTCAGACTTGCTTGGCCACTCATCAATGTTTCTAAATAATGCGCTTGCAAATCCAAACTTATGTCATCGATATCGCCGATGCGCACTTTGATCGGCGTGCCTCGATCCAATGGAGGTGCATTTAATATACTCAATACCAAGGGCAAGTGATCGGCACGTGCCATAGGCGGCGTGCCAGGAAAAGATTTAAAAACTTGCGCGTCGATTTGATCGATTGAATGTTGTTTGACGTGTTGCAACGTCCAAAATCTTTCCATACTAGCTTGATGTTGGTTGTAAGCGGTGTAGGCAGCGTCAAACGAAGAAATAATTGCAAACAATTCAGTGTCTTTGGGTTTGAAAGGAGCAACCAATGCAGCCGTTGTGCCATTTTGCGCGCAAGCGATGATTTGCCATTGGTTGACCAAATCGGTGTAGCGTCGCAATGGTGATGTTGACCATGCATAACAGCCCACGCCAATTCCTGCATGCGGTAAAGCCTTGGTGCTCATGCGTACTTTGACACCAGGCGCTATACTGGCTTGACTGCGATAAATAGCGGGGACGCCCAAATCGGCCATCCATCGCCCCCACGTACTATTGGCCAAAATCATGGTCTCGGCCACAATTAAATCGAGGGGTGTGCCGCGTTGTCTTTGAGTGATGACAACGTTTTCTGTACCTAGTGGGCCATCTTCAGGTGCGTCAACGATGCGAAAGTTGTAATCGGGTCGATTGAAATTTTCTGGTTTGCCACGCACTACCTCGCGTTTTGATTTGAGATTTTGTGCAAGTCGAAATAAGAAAGATAACTCGAGTTGCGGCAGATGAGGTGTTGTTGTTTGAGCAGCATCGCTTGGAGCGTTTGCACTTAACCAAGATTCGGTGACTAAATCTTCTAATTGATCATGACGCAAATTGGCAGTTATGGATACTTGCTCAATTTTTGTGATGGAGCTTAGAACTTCTAAGGTTTCTTCATTGAAGCTCACGTACAAAGAAACGGCAGGACAATTTTTTCCTTCTTGCAAAGTAAAAGACTCAACCACATGCGAGGGTAGCATGGTGATTTTGTGTCCTGGCATATATACTGTGGATAAACGCGTTCGTGCGCATTGATCGATGGCGTCGCTGGGTTTTAATGCGAGTGCGGGTGCGGCGATATGAATACCAACGGTGACGACGCCTGTTTGCAAACCTTGAACTGATAGCGCATCGTCAATCTCGGTGGTTTGAGAGTCATCGATGGAATAAGCTTGAACAGTTGCCAAAGGTAAATCCAGTTTGATTGCAGGCGAATGCAAATTTAGAAAGCCTGTTCCTTTTGGAAAATTTTCAAATAAAAATCGTTGCCAATGAAATTGATACGGCGAAGAGATAGCGCCAGTTTTTTGTAAAAGAGTCAGTGGTGCTATTTTAGTGGTCTTGGAAGCTTCAACAACCGCTTTGTATTCAGGCGCATTTTTGTCGGGCTTAAAAAGAATTTTGTACAACTGCTCGGCAATCGGTGTTGGACATTTTTCTTGCGCCAATTCTTGGGCCCACGTTTGAATTTGTTCTTGCAGTAATTTTTTCTTTTCGATGGTTGCCAAGGCTTGCTTCAAAATATCAGCCGATGCTTTTTTAAATCGACCCTTACCCACGCGTCGAAAATAATGCGGTGTGTCAAATAAGCGAAACAAACTCGCGGCTTGTTGAATCAAACTGGCACTGGCGTTGAAATATTCTTTGGCGAACTCTTCAAATCCAAACTCTTCTTCGGGCGCAAATTCCCAAGCCAAGTCCAATTCGATTGACTCTGAGAGTGCAAGCCCGTCGGCCATTAATTCATGGGGCGACGGTTTTTCAAAACGAAGCATGACCTGCGTCAATTTGACTTTGAGGCGTTTGCCCGAATCGAGTTCAACCTGTGCGGATGTATCGGTCTCGGACAAGACCCGACCGGTTAAAAATTTTCCAGAATCTTCAATTAATACGTACATGCGTGTATTGTCCCATGTTGACAAAACAGATCCGTTTCAGTTGATAATCGGTGCCAATGAATATTGTCATTGAAAACGCTCATTTTCTTAGAAGAATCAGGCCTTTGCTCAAAGGTTTTGATGGACCGTTTGCGTTTGCGGTATTTTTATTGGTCTGCACAGGCTTAATTACTATGTTCTCTTCTGGCTTTGCCGATGGCCAGAGATTTTGGGATCATGGCCGCAATATGCTGATCGCTGGATTTATTATGTTTATGGTGGCTCAAATACCGCCACAAAAACTGATGTTGCTTGCCGTTCCAATTTATACCGTTGGCCTGGCCCTGTTGGTTGCGGTCGCCTTGTTTGGACTCACCAAAAAAGGCGCTCGTCGTTGGCTCAACATTGGCATCGTCATTCAACCCAGTGAAATCATGAAGATTGCCATGCCTTTGATGCTGGCTTGGTGGTTTCAAAAACGCGAAGGTCAAATGCGACCGCTTGATTTTTTGGTGGGCGGTTTAATTTTGTTGATACCCGTTGCTCTCATTGTCAGACAACCCGATTTAGGCACGGCTATTTTGGTTTTTTCAGCGGGCTTTTATGTTTTATTTTTTGCGGGATTGAGTTGGTATTTGATTATTCCGCCTTTGTTTTTTGGTTTAATTAGCTTAGTGTTATTGGTTGTTTTCGAGCCTACGCTATGCGCCGATGGTTTTCGATGGCCACTCTTGCACGACTATCAACAGCAAAGGGTTTGTACATTGCTCGACCCTGGGCGAGATCCCTTGGGGCGAGGATTTCACATTATTCAAGGGATGATTGCGATTGGTTCGGGCGGGTTTTGGGGCAAAGGCTTTATGCAAGGTACGCAAACCCATCTCGACTTTATTCCTGAGCGAACCACGGATTTTATTTTTGCCGCTTATTCTGAAGAGTTTGGCTTGCTAGGTAATTTATTTTTAATCGGATCATTTTTGTTTTTGATTTTGCGGGGCTTGGCTATTTCTCAAAATGGACCCACTTTATTTTCTCGACTCTTGGCAGGTAGTATCACCATGATTTTCTTTACCTACGCCTTTGTCAATATGGGTATGGTGAGCGGTATTCTGCCCGTTGTGGGCGTTCCTTTGCCATTTATTAGTTACGGCGGAACGGCAATGGTAACGCTTGGTTTGGGTATTGGGATTTTGATGTCAGTGGCCAAGGCCAAGCAATTGGTTCAGTCCTAATTTAAATAGTGGTCCGCATTCCAAGGTTTTTGCGCAAACCTCTACAATCGCGACATGATCTCACGCGAACCCACCATTGAGCGATTAGCCATTGCTCGCAAATTATTGCTCGACCCCTATGGACTCGATGAATCTCATTTAACGCGCGCGCTCTTGCATATTCGAGCGAATCGAGTAGATGATGCTGATCTTTATTTTCAATACACCCGCTCCGAAGGTTGGAGCTTGGAGGAAGGCATCGTCAAAACCGGTTCATTCAGCATTGATCAAGGCGTAGGCGTTCGTGCCGTGAGCGGTGAAAAAACTGCTTTTGCCTATTCGGATGATATTTCTTGGGCCTCGTTAGAAGACGCAGCGAGCACAGTGCGAACGATTGCAAGTGCGGGCAATAACGCCAAGATCAAAATTCCGAGTCAAAAAATTGCTGCAAGTCGCAGTCTTTATCTTGGAGACGATCCCATTGGCTCATTGGATAGTGCGGCCAAAGTTCAATTGCTTGAGCGAATCGAAAAACAAGCGCGCGCGCGTGACCCGCGTGTGGTTCAAGTGATGGCGGGTCTTGCCTCTGAATACGATGTCGTGATGGTTGCGCGTGCCGATGGCACATTAGCAGCCGATGTTCGTCCCTTGGTTCGCTTAAGCCTTACTGTGATTGCCGAACAAAAAGGTCGTCGCGAAGTAGGATCTGCAGGCGGCGGTGGACGTTTTGGATTGGCTTATTTTGACGCCGAATGCCTCATACGTTATGTCGAAGATGCCGTTGGTGCGGCACTCACCAATTTAGAAGCGCGACCCGCACCTGCAGGTGAAATGACGGTTGTTTTAGGCCCTGGTTGGCCTGGCGTTTTGTTGCACGAAGCGATTGGACATGGTCTAGAGGGCGATTTCAATCGCAAAGGATCTAGCGCATTTGCAGGCAAGATAGGGCAACGCGTTGCCGCCAAGGGAGTTACGATTTTAGATGATGGAACCATCAACGACCGCAGAGGATCTCTCAATGTAGATGATGAAGGATGTGCAACGCAGCGCAACGTCCTCATTGAAGACGGTATTTTGCAAGGCTACATACAAGATTCGATGAATGCGCGACTCATGGGCGTTAAGCCCACGGGCAACGGGCGTCGTGAGAGTTATGCCCATGTGCCAATGCCACGCATGACCAATACATATATGTTGAGTGGACAACAAACGCCCGAAGAAATTGTGGCTAGTATCAACAAAGGTTTGTACGCCACCAATTTTGGCGGCGGGCAAGTCGACATCACCTCAGGCAAATTTGTTTTTTCTGCCAGCCAAGCCTATTGGGTTGAAAAAGGGAAAATTCTGTATCCCGTGAAAGGCGCAACTTTGGTTGGAAACGGCCCTGATGTACTTACACGCGTCTCCATGATTGGCAACGACATGGCATTAGACAGTGGTGTTGGTACCTGCGGCAAAGAAGGACAGAGTGTGCCTGTTGGAGTGGGGCAGCCCACCCTGCGCATTGATGGGATCACAGTGGGTGGAACCGCCTAATTTGTGTCTCCTCACAAGCTGTGATATATTATTTACTATGTACTCAGCGCATTTTTATTTTGGTTACTTTAGCTTCTCACGCTTTCATGGCGGTAGAGAGATCTGAACGTACCTAAAAAAACGCTCTGAACTCCCCAACCAACCGCCAGACCAGGCGGTTTTTTTTTACCTCCTAAACGGCATTCACCCACGAGGTTCTCATGAAATCAAGCATCACAGATTCCAAATATCACTCGCACGATGACAAGACAAGCGAGACAGACGATCAACGCATCAAGGACATCACCGTGCTTCCGCCACCCGAACATCTCATCCGTTTTTTCCCAATTCAAGATACGGCCGTTGAGACTCTCATCACGCATACGCGCAAATCGATTCAAAAAATCATGCACAGCAAAGACGATCGATTGCTGGTTGTGATTGGCCCTTGTTCCATTCACGATCCTGTAGCTGCACTTGAATATGCGCGTCGCCTCATCGGTGAGCGCGAACGTTTTTCCGATACCTTAGAAATTGTGATGCGCGTCTATTTTGAAAAGCCACGCACAACGGTTGGGTGGAAAGGTTTGATCAATGATCCCTATTTAGATGAGACCTATCGCATCGATGAAGGACTGCGCATTGCACGTCAATTGCTGATCGAAATCAATCGCGTGGGCTTGCCAGCAGGTTCAGAATTTTTAGACGTGATTTCTCCACAATACATTGGCGACCTCATCAGTTGGGGTGCGATTGGCGCGCGCACGACCGAGAGTCAAGTGCATCGCGAATTGGCGTCGGGTTTATCGGCGCCGATCGGTTTTAAAAATGGCACCGATGGCAATATTAAAATTGCAACCGATGCGATACAAGCCGCGGCAAGAGGACATCACTTTTTATCGGTACACAAAAATGGACAAGTTGCGATTGTGCAAACGCAGGGCAACAAAGATTGTCATGTGATTTTGCGCGGCGGTAAAGCGCCCAATTACGACGCGGCCAGCGTTAACGCTGCGTGTCAAGATTTGTTATCTGCCAAATTGCCTGCGCATTTGATGGTGGACTGCAGTCACGCCAATAGCAGCAAGCAACACGAAAAGCAATTTGAAGTGGCAAGCGATATTGCCAAGCAAATTGCTGGTGGATCGAACCAAATATTTGGCGTGATGGTGGAGAGCCATCTCAAAGGTGGCGCACAAAAATTCACACCAAGCAAAGACAAAGTTGGCGCATTGGAATACGGCAAGAGCATCACAGATGCGTGCATCGATTGGGATACATCTGTAGGCTTGTTAAACGTTTTTTCAGAGGGTGTGAAAGCACGTCGTCAACGCAAAAAATAATTTAAATTTTATTTTTTTAAGGCATTCAATAATTTTTGATGAATGCCGCCAAAGCCACCGTTGCTCATGCACAAGATGTGATCGCCCGGTTGAACCGATTGCATTACTTGTGCAATGACTTTATCAATCGTGTTTGCAACTTTTGCACGATGGCCCATAGGAGCCAAAACTTGTGAGGCGTCCCAGTCGAGTTCTGCACTATGGCAAATCGTCAGATCGGCCATCTCCAAACTCCAAGGCAGTTGCGATTTCATGGCGCCTAATTTCATGGTGTTACTGCGTGGTTCAAACACGGCCAAAATTCTGGATGAACCCACTTGTTTTCGCAATCCATGGATAGTGGTTCTGATGGCAGTGGGGTGATGAGCAAAATCATCGTAAACAGTAATGGCATCTGAGCCTTTGCCGATTACTCCGCGCACTTCCATTCGACGCTTGACGTTTTCAAATGTCGATAAGGACGCGCATGCATCGATGGGTGCCACGCCCACATGATGCGCCGCGGCGATGGCGGCCAACGCATTCATTTGGTTATGAACGCCTGTGATGTTCCAGCGAACTTGACCTTGACGCTTACCATTGAACGAAACTTCAAATTGTGAAGGTTCACCGTGCGCTTGGCATTGCGATTGGGTTGATTGACCAAAAGATATTTTGTCACTCCAGCATCCTTGTTCAATGACGCGCTTCAAGCTTTCTTCATCGCGATTAAAAATAATTTGACCCGAGGGTGGTACGGTGCGTACCAAGTGATGAAACTGTTTTTCTATCGTGCCTATATTTTCAAAAATATCGGCATGATCAAACTCTAAATTATTTAATATAGCTGTGCGAGGTCTGTAGTGAACAAACTTGCTTCGCTTGTCAAAAAATGCGGTGTCGTATTCGTCGGCTTCGATGACAAACAGTGGGCGTGTTTGATTTTTTGCTAATTGACCCAATCGTGCAGAAACGCCAAAGTTGAGTGGTACACCGCCAATTAGAAATCCAGGTGTGAGGCCTTGCGACTCCAATATCCAAGTGAGCATGGCTGTGGTGGTTGTTTTCCCATGCGTACCTGCAATGGCCATGACGTGACGACTTTGATGCGGTGTGTGCAAGAGGTGATCGCACATCCATTGGGGCCCACTGGTGTAAGGCAAGCCCTGATCCAAGATGGCTTCCATCAAAGGAAATTTGGGCTGACCGTTGTCGAGTCGACTGCGACTCACCACATTGCCAATCACATGCAAATCAGCTTTGAGTTTGAGTTGATCGGCTCCAAAGCCTTCGATCAATTCGATGCCCAAACTTCGAAGCTGATCGCTCATGGGTGGATACACGCCTGCATCGCATCCCGTCACTTGATGACCCGCTTCTCGCGCCAACGCGGCCAACCCTCCCATGAAGGTGCCGCAAATACCCAATATATGTATGTGCATCCATGGATTGTAAAAGGCTAATGGCTGAATCGAAGGCACAATCGCTTGATGCAAGATTTGGAGCAAGAATTATTGTCAACGGCCGCGCGATTTATTGTGGAAGAAGGCTTGAGCTATCAAGCCAGCAAAAAACGCGCGGTTAAATTATTGGGTTTGCCTTTGCGTACCGCATTGCCCAACAACGATGACCTCGAAGAGCATGTAAGAGAGTACATCGCCTTGTTTTGTTCGGATACGCAACCTGGCGAGTTACTGGCTTTGCGTCAATTGGCGGTTGTTTGGATGCGTCGACTTGAAGAGTTCAAGCCGCACTTGGCTGGCGCAGTTTGGCGCGGAATGGCCACGCGCTTGAACGATATTCATCTCCAATTGTTTTGTGATGACTCCAAATCGGCAGAAATCAAATTGATTGATCAAGGTGTTTCCTATGATGTAAACCCCTCTTCGGGTATTCATGGCCAAACTGTTGATGTGCTGAGTTTGAGCAGTTGGTGCGAACCTCTCAACGAATATGTGGGCGTCCATCTTTCTATCTATGATTTGGACGATATTCGAGGAGCTTTGCAACCCGACTCCAAAGGTTTGACCAAAAGTGGTTCGCTCAAAAGTCTTGAGCTTTTATTGAAAGATACCCATGAATAATGAGTTGACGGGCGATTCGAAGAGCCATTTGCTTCAAAGAAGAGGTTTGATGGCGGGCGTAGCGCTCTTGTCGGCCTTGGGTGGATATGGTTTGTGGCGCTTGAGTCAGCCCGAGCAATTGGACGCGGATACAGAAAAAAAACTATGGTCTTCGGTGTTTGATACGCCTGATGGCAGCAGCTTGAGTCTTCAAGATCTGAAGGGAAAGCCCTTGGTGATTAATTTCTGGGCAACTTGGTGTGCGCCTTGTGTCGAGGAAATGCCTCTAATTAACGCTTTCTATCAACAAAAAAAGTCTAAAAGTTGGCAAGTTGTAGGCTTAGCCATTGATCAACCCAGTTCGGTTAAAAATTTTTTAAGCCAATACCCTGTTGAGTATCTGGTGGGCTTGGCGGGTTTAGAGGGGACTGAGCTTGCAAAAAACTTAGGAAATTTGGCGGGCGGATTACCGTTTACTGTGGTTTTAAATGCAAATGGGAGCATTTTGGCCAAAAAATTAGGTAAATTAAACGCAAATGACATCAAAAATTGGGTTTGATCGGTGCACTAATTTGAGTTGATTTCTCAAAACAGGCGTTTTTTGGTGTAAATTCGCACTTTCTTATTAGCAAAGACACTAACTCATGGATTTAAGAAAGCTCAAGACGCTCATCGACCTGGTGGCCGACTCCAACATTACCGAACTTGAAATCACTGAAGCTGAAGGAAAGGTCAGAATTGTCAAAAGCGGATCGCAAGCAGCCGCAACAACCGCGGCGCCCATGCAAATCGTCATTCCAGCCGCACCCTTGGTGGCTCAGCCTGCGGCCACTGCATCAAAATCACCCATTGCTTCTGCTGATGCCCCTCAATCTGGGCAAATTGTTAAATCCCCCATGGTTGGGACTTTTTATCGCTCAGCCAGTCCTGGCGGCAAACCATTTGTTGAGGTGGGCGACTCCATCAAGCAAGGTGACACCATTTGTATTATTGAGGCCATGAAAATCCTCAATGAAATTGAATGCGACTTCACAGGAACCATCACAAAAATATTGGCAGATAACGGGCTGGCCGTTGAATACGGCCAGCCTCTTTTTGTGATTGAGTGAGCCTTTAGCAATGTTCAAAAAAATTCTAATTGCCAATCGTGGAGAGATTGCATTACGTATTCAAAGGGCTTGTCGTGAGCTCGGCGTCAAAGCGGTCGTTGTTTACTCCGAAGCCGATCGTGAAGCTAAATATGTCAAATTGGCTGAAGAAGCTGTTTGTATAGGCCCAGCCCCATCGGCGCAAAGTTATCTCAATATGCCTGCCATTATTTCGGCAGCAGAGGTCACCGATGCAGAAGCAATTCACCCAGGCTATGGTTTTTTAAGTGAAAACGCAGACTTTGCGGAGCGCGTCGAAAAAAGTGGCTTTAGCTTTATTGGGCCCACGGCAGAATCCATTCGCATCATGGGCGACAAAGTATCGGCCAAACAAGCGATGATCAAAGCTGGCGTTCCGTGTGTGCCTGGATCTGAGGGTGAATTGTCCGATGACCCCGTTGCAATACGCCGCATGGCAAAGTCAGTCGGCTACCCCGTCATTATCAAAGCGACAGGTGGCGGTGGCGGGCGCGGTATGCGTGTGGTGCATACAGAGGCTGCACTGATTCATGCAGTTCAAACCACCAAAGCAGAAGCAGGTGCGGCCTTTGGCAATCCTGCGGTTTATATGGAAAAGTTTTTACAAAACCCACGCCATATCGAGATTCAAATCATTGCGGATAAATTTAAAAATGCGGTTTATTTGGGTGAGCGCGATTGCTCTATGCAAAGACGCCACCAAAAAGTCATTGAAGAAGGTCCTGCACCTGGCATCGCTCGGAAATTAATCGAAAAAATCGGCGAGCGTTGTGTGGCTGCTTGCAAAAAAATCGGATATCGTGGTGCTGGCACCTTTGAATTTTTATACGAAAGCGGTGAGTTCTATTTCATCGAAATGAATACGCGCGTTCAAGTTGAGCATCCCGTCACAGAATTTATCACGGGCGTGGATATTGTTAGAACGCAAATCATGGTTGCTGCAGGTCAAAAATTACCCTTCAATCAAAAACAAATTGAAGTGCGTGGACACGCCATTGAATGTCGCATCAATGCAGAGGACCCCTACAAATTCGTGCCTTCACCTGGTCGCATCACCACGTGGCATGCGCCAGGTGGTCCGGGCGTGAGGGTTGATTCACATGTGTACACCAATTATTTTGTTCCTCCCAACTATGACTCCATGATTGGAAAAATCATTGTTTATGCCGATACACGCGAGCAAGCCATTTTGCGCATGCGAACGGCTTTGTCAGAAACTGTGGTGGAAGGCATTCAAACCAATATTCCATTGCATCGAGAAATCATGGTCGATTCAAAATTTATGTCGGGTGGCACCAATATCCATTATTTAGAAGAGTGGTTGGCAACCCACAAGCGTTAATGTTATGTTTGAGATCTGCATTCTGTCACCGCAAGATCAAGTAGAAATCATTAGCGATGCGTTGATGGTACTAGATGCGTGTAGTCTGTACATCGAAGACGCAGACGCGCATACAGACGCAGAACTGGCTTTGTTTGGTGAACCAGGCATGCCACAGCATCAAGCGGGTTGGATTCATTCACGCGTTATTGCATTATTCAATGAAAAAGAAGACGCAGAGCAAGCGTCGCAATGGCTCACTCAGCAAGAATTCATGGCGCAGTGCAAAATTTTGCAAGTCTCGCAAGTGCCCGAACAAGACTGGGTGCGATTAACGCAATCGCAGTTTACGCCTGTTTCTATTACAGAAGATTTTTGGATTGTTCCCACGTGGCATCAGCCTCCCGCGCAGGCCAAAATCATGATTCGATTAGACCCAGGGCTTGCATTTGGTACGGGCACGCATCCAACTACGAGCATGTGCTTGCGATGGATTGCGCAACATATTCAATCTCCACAGCGCGTTCTTGATTATGGTTGTGGTTCGGGCATCTTGGCGATTGGCGCTTACTTGCACGGTGCAAAACAAGTCGACGCGGTTGACATCGATCCTGAAGCATTGGTTGCCACTCAAAACAATGCGCTTGCCAATCATTGCGTGATTCAATCGGGCTTGCCTGATCAATGCATGGGTCCCTATGATGTTGTGTTGGCCAATATTTTGGCCTCGCCCCTCAAAGTGCTGGCGCCTTTGTTGTGTGAGCAAGTACAGGCCAAGGGGCATTTGGTATTAGCGGGTATTTTGTCTCGACAAGCCGAAGAACTCCAACAAGCCTATCAACCTTATTTAAATTTGCGAGTGCACGACGAGCAAGAAGGTTGGATTTTGATGACTTCAACAAAGTCATGAATTTTATTACCCGTTGTCCCGAATGCAAAACTGCATTTCATCTACAAGCCGAGCAGTTAAGCGCTGCCAATGGTTGGGTTAGATGTGGCGCGTGTGATCACAGTTTTGAAGCCGATAAAAATTTATATGAACTAACCGATGAGCCTTGGCCCGATTTATCCTTGGGTGCCGCAGAAGAAAAACCAACTCTCAAAACGAAATCCAAATCAGGTCTGTTTTTAAAAAGTTTGATTGTTTTAGCTATTACGGGTTTAGTTGTGGGGTTGCTTTTACAAATCGCTTTGGTTCAACGCAATTGGATCGCGGCCGTTGAGCCCAGCCTAAGTCCATGGCTTACTAAATTGTGCGATTGTCAATTGCAATGGCCAATGGACGCCAAGGCCGTGCATATCGAAAGCAGTCGTTTTGAGCTGCAAGAAGACGGTCGTTATTTGATGGAGTTTCAACTCAAAAATACGCTATCCTTTCCCCTCTCTACGCCTTCCATCGAATTACAATTAACTAATTCAGATGACCAAGTGGTCGTTCAAAAAATTATTCGACCCGAACAACTGGGCCTCACGGATATGTTGCGACCGCAAAGAAATCAACTTGCAAAATTGATTTTTACTTTAAATGAATCGCTACCTGTTGAAGTGGTGGGTTTTAAGGTTGAATTGTTTTATCCATAATTAAAAAGGATTTTTAAATGGCTGCGCTTATTTGTGGTTCTCTGGCATTTGACACCATCATGTCATTTGAAGGTCGATTTGCAGAACAAATCTTGCCCGATCAATTGCATATTCTCAATGTTTCTTTTTTGGTGCCTGCGTTGCGTCGAGACTTTGGTGGTTGTGCAGGCAATATTGCATACAGCATGAAATTGTTGGGCGGTGAACCCTTGGTCATGGCTACATTGGGAAGTGATGGTGAAAGCTATCTCCAACGCATCAAAAATTTGGGCCTTTCAACCAAGCATGTTCAAACAGTGTCTGATCATTACACTGCACAAGCGATGATCATGACCGATCGCGACAATAATCAAATTACAGCTTTTCATCCTGGCGCCATGATGCAGGCTCACATCAATCGCATTGAAAAAGATTCAAACATTCGGTTGGGTATTGTGTCACCCGATGGACGTGATGCGATGCTGATGCATGCTGAACAATTTGCGCATGCAGACATTCCATTTGTTTTTGATCCGGGTCAAGGGTTGCCAATGTTTGATGGGGCTGATCTCAATCGATTCATCGATCAAGCCACATGGGTAACCGTCAATGACTATGAAGGAAAAATGTTGTCTGACCGAACAGGCCAAGACAGCTCGCAAATCTCTAAACGAGTCAAAGGTTTGATTGTGACTTTGGGTGCGCAGGGCTGTGAAGTTTGGATTGATGGTCATCAAACCATTGTGCCGCCTGCCAAAGCACAAGCGGTGGTCGATCCAACGGGCTGTGGCGATGCTTGGCGAGGCGCTTTGTTATTTGGTCTTGAAAAGGGATGGTCGCTTGAAAAATGCGCGCATTTAGGCAATCAAGTCGGCTCCATCAAAATTGCAAGCAAAGGTCCTCAAAACTATTCGCTTGACGGTCTGAAGAAATAAAAAAAGCCCGCGATGAGCGGGCTTTTGAATGTGCCACTGATGGTTAAGATCAGGGTCTGCTGGCTGTAGGAAATGGCCACGCTGCCTGAGGGTTGAGCGTGGTTTGTGCTACAGGTGCAGCATGCAAGGGTGCAGTTGCCTTAACTACTGGTTTGTGAGCGACGGCCGGAGGTGCTGGCTTTTTTGCCACTGGTTTTTTTGCGGCCGGTTTGCTCGCTACTACTTTTTTAGCCACTTTTTTAACTGGCTTTTTTGCTGCTGGTTTCTTCGCTGCTACTTTTTTGGCGGCTGGTTTTTTTGCAGTCACTTTTTTAACTGGCTTTTTTGCTGCTGGTTTTTTAGCAACTTTTTTAGCTGGTTTTTTTGCGACTGACTTTTTGACGACTTTCTTTGCTGCCGGTTTCTTAGTAGCTACTTTTTTGACGGCAGGCTTTTTCTTAGCTGCCACTTTTTTCTTTGCTGGGGCCTTTTTTGCGCCCGCTTTTTTTGCAGTTGCCATTGTTTTCTCCTAGATCGTGAGATCGTTGGTTCGAGGCACTTGAAAACCTGCAAGAGGTTTCAAGTGATTCAAGGAGTTGAATCCGGGTTCAGCTCCTTGAACGGGTTGTGTTCTCACCGACAACTTTTGAAAGTTGAGAGAGATTAGGTGAGAACAAATTACAAACACAGTGAGTGTTAATCCCAGGAAAGTGCGCCACCTGTTTGATACTCGATCACACGAGTTTCAAAGAAGTTGCGTTCTTTTTTCAGATCAATCATTTCGCTCATCCATGGGAAGGGATTTTCTTCGTTAGGAAACAAAGGCTCGAGTCCAATTTGTGTGGCTCGACGATTTGCAATGTAGCGCAGATAGCCCTTAAACATCGATGCATTAAGACCCAATACGCCTCGTGGCATGGTGTCTTCTGCGTATCTGTATTCGAGTTCAACAGCCGTTTCAAACAATCCAACAATTTCAGCTTTAAATTCAGCGGTCCACAATTGAGGATTTTCAAGTTTAATTTGATTGATCAAATCAATGCCAAAGTTGCAGTGCATGGATTCATCGCGCAAGATGTATTGGTATTGCTCTGCAGCGCCCGTCATTTTGTTTTGACGACCCAAGGCCAAAATTTGTGTAAAACCTACATAAAAGAACAGGCCTTCCATGAGGCATGCAAACACAATCAAAGACTTGAGCAGAGTTTGATCGTTTTTGGGGGTGCCCGTATTGAAATGCGGGTCCATGATCGCATCAATAAACGGAATCAAAAATTCGTCTTTGTCGCGAATCGATTTAACTTCATGGTAGGCGCTAAAAATTTCGCTCTCATCCAAGCCCAACGATTCCACAATGTATTGGTAAGCGTGGGTATGAATCGCTTCTTCAAATGCTTGACGCAACAAAAACTGACGGCATTCGGGAGCTGTGATGTGGCGATAGGTACCCAAAACAATATTGTTGGCGGCCAAAGAGTCTGCGGTTACAAAAAACCCAAGGTTGCGCTTGACCAAGCGACGCTCGTCTTCGGTCAATCCATTGGGATCTTTCCAAAGTGCAATATCACGCGTCATATTAACTTCTTGCGGCATCCAATGGTTGGCACAAGTAGCTAAATATTTTTCCCAGGCCCATTTGTATTTAAAGGGGACCAGTTGATTAACGTCTGTTTGTCCGTTGATGATGCGTTTATCAGCCGCATTGACGCGACGTGAGATCTCTTTTTCAAGAGGCTTGTCTGCAGAGGCTACAACGGTAGGAGAAGGAATGGGGGCTCCATCATTGAGCATTCGTGGTGCAGGGCTGAGAGAGGGCGCTGTATCCGCCATGTTGGTATGCATACCATTGGCTGGAGGGGTAGGCTTAACTTCTTCGTCCCAGGTCAACATAAAAATATTTCCATTAAAGAGATTATCGCAACTTCATGCAAAAAAAGCAAATTGCTGATTTGCAAAGTACGCAAACGTTGTTGTTGCATTGCATCGTTGCCGAGACAACGATGCGGCTTTGAAATTATTGGCAGGCTTCGCAGGTGGGATCATCAATTCCACAAAACTTCACATCGGTAGCTGGAGATGCACTCAGTTGTGCTCTTGCAGCAGCTGCTGCTGCTTCAAGTGCGATTGTTCCAGCAGCACCACCAGCAGAGGACACTGAGTTGAGTTGTCCAGATTTGACGGTTGATTTTTCTGCTTGAGTAGCACTTGATGTGCGCAAGTAGTAGGTGGTTTTGAGGCCACGCAACCATGCCAACTTATAGGTCTCGTCGAGTTTTTTACCAGATGCGCCTGCCATATAGATGTTAAGCGATTGCGCTTGGTCAATCCATTTTTGGCGACGTGCAGCAGCTTCGACCAACCAATGGGTGTCAACTTCAAAGGCCGTGGCATACAAGGATTTGATTTCTTCTGGAACGCGATCAATGGGGCGCAATGAGCCGTCGAAATGTTTGAGGTCCATCACCATCACGTCATCCCACAAACCCAGACGTTTGAGGTCGCGAACCAAATAAGAGTTGATGATGGTGAACTCGCCCGACAAATTGGATTTGACAGAGAGGTTTCCAAAGCAAGGCTCTATTGAAGCATCGACTCCCACAATGTTGGAGATAGTTGCTGTAGGTGCAATAGCGACGCAGTTGGAGTTGCGCATGCCGTCTTTGGCGATTTTATGACGCAAGGCATCCCAATCGAGGGTGGATGAGCGATCAACATCAACATAACCACCGCGGGCTTCTTGTAAAAGTTGCAATGTGTCTAGGGGCAAAATGCCTTGATCCCACAAAGAGCCTTTGTAAGTAGAGTATTTGCCGCGCTCACGTGCGAGTTCGGTTGACGCCCAATAGGCGTAATAGCAAACCGCTTCCATCGATGAATCTGCAAAATCAACGGCTTCTTGTGACGAGTAAGGAATGCGCATAGCATACAAACTGTCTTGGAAAGCCATGATGCCCATGCCGACTGGGCGATGGCGTAAATTGGAGTCGCGTGCTTTTTTGACGGCATAATAGTTGATGTCGATGACGTTATCAAGCATGCGCATCGCTACGTTGACGGTGCGTTTGATTTTGTCGTGATCGAGCTCTTTGCCGTTGGGGCCATCTTTTAAATGTTGAATTAAATTGATGGAGCCCAAATTGCAAACTGCGGTTTCGGTGTCGCTGGTATTGAGTGTGATCTCGGTACACAGGTTGGACGAGTGAACGACGCCGATGTGTTGTTGGGGCGAGCGCACATTGCAAGCGTCTTTGTAGGTGATCCATGGATGACCTGTTTCAAACAACATGGTGAGCATCTTGCGCCACAAATCGGAGGCCTGCAAAGATTTGCTGGGTTTAATTTCGCTTAATTTGGCTTTGGCTTCGTAGGCAACATAGGCTTTTTCAAAGTCTTTGCCAAATAAATCATGTAGATCGGGAACATCAGAGGGGGAGAACAAAGTCCACTCGCCTTTTTCCATGACGCGACGCATAAACAAGTCTGGAATCCAGTTGGCTGTATTCATGTCGTGGGTGCGACGGCGATCGTCACCCGTGTTTTTGCGCAACTCTAAAAATTCTTCAATATCTAAGTGCCATGTTTCGAGATAGGTACAAACGGCACCTTTTCGTTTGCCGCCTTGGTTAACAGCAACTGCGGTGTCGTTGACAACCTTGAGGAAAGGAACCACGCCTTGTGATTCGCCATTGGTACCTTTGATGTGGCTACCCAAAGCGCGCACACGTGTCCAGTCATTGCCCAAACCGCCTGCAAACTTAGAGAGTAAAGCGTTTTCTTTGATGGACTCATAAATGCCGTCTAAATCGTCGGGCACGGTTGTGAGGTAGCAACTAGAAAGTTGTGAGCGCAAGGTGGCGCTATTGAACAATGTGGGTGTGCTCGACATGAAGTCAAAAGAAGACAGAACTTCGTAGAACTCGATGGCGCGTGCTTCGCGGTCAACTTCGCTGAGCGCAAGACCCATTGCGACACGCATGAAGAACGACTGAGGTAACTCGATGCGTTGTTTGCGAACGTGAAGGAAGTAACGATCGTAAAGTGTTTGCAAACCCAAATAATCAAACTGCAAATCACGCTCGGCTTTGAGTGCCATGGCAAGTCTTGGTAAATCAAATTGCAACAAGCGCTCGTCGAGCAAGCTGTTGGTGACGCCTTTTTGAATCAGTTTTGGAAATTGCTCAACGTATTGAGCAGACATTTCTTCTTGCGTTACTTCTTTGCCAAAAACTTCTTTGGCAATCGTGTGCATCAACAAGCGTGCGGTGACGTAGGTGTAGTCGGGGTCTTTTTCGATTTTTGTGCGTGAAGCCAAGATAGCGGCTTTCATGACTTCTTCGATGGGAACGCCGTCGTAAAGATTGCGAAGGGTTTCGGTGATGATGGGGTCGGCTTGAATGTCATTGCCAAGACCTGCGCAGGCTGCGTATATCAGGCCTTTTAGTTTTTCGAGGTTGAGAGCAACGCGTTGGCCGTTATCAATAACGTGTAATTGGGGTTCGCTTGCGACAACAACTTCTTTTTGTGAGGCACGCTCTTGTGCACGACGCTCGCGATAAAGCACATAGGCCCGAGCGACTTCGTGATGGCTGCCACGCATCAAGCCCAATTCGACTTGGTCTTGTACGTCTTCGATGTGAAAAGTTCCGCCGCCTGGACGTGAGCGAACGAGCGCGCGCATGACTTGCTGTGTAAGACCGTCAACGGTTTGACGCACGCTTGCAGACGCAGCCCCTTGAGTTCCGTGCACAGCTAAAAAAGCTTTCATCATAGCGACAGCAATTTTGGCGGGTTCGAAAGGAACTACTGCGCCATTGCGTCTAATAATTTGGTAGTTAGCGTATGTGGATATGTGCGCTGATTGCGAGGAGGGGCTTGCCGTTTCTGAGCCCTTAATATACGCGGATGGCTCAGAGGCGGGTGTTGCGATTTGCATCTTATTTCAATTCCTTACTGACTTGTTTGAATGATTTTTTGAGGGAGAAATGCCCTGCCGAACTCAAAAACTGAATTTCTTTTTGTTCCAAGTCGACACTATATATGGGGTTGGGTGATATTTCAAGACGCTACCCCTAGTGTTTTCAAATATTTTAGGTGGAAAACTTTGGGCTGACTATTTGTCTAAGCTAATAGTTTTTATTTTTTTTGGTGAATACCAAAAAACTACGCGTAAGTGCTTGATTAATTTTAAAAAAGCCAATGAATATGCGCTTGACAAGTGCAAATACAAGTAAAAAAGCCTCAATTGTCAATCGAAACGATTCAAAAAATATTTTTCAGGACAACCTGAGGACTGTTGAAATAATTTCCAATTAAATTGTTCGCCCGGATCTTTTTTTCTCTGAGGTGCAATATCTTGGTGCCCAACAAAATGCCCGATGGGGTACTTTAGTGTTAAAGATGAACACAAGCTACTTAATGTTTCATATTGTAGTTCTTCGAAGGCGTTGCCTTCAAGGCCTTCGAGTTCAATGCCAATTGAAAAATCATTGCATTGCGTGCGTTCTTTGAATGAGGACTCTCCTGCATGCCAAGCACGCTCGTCGCAACTGACAAACTGAATCAACTCACCGCCACGCTTGATATAAAAGTGGGATGAGACTTTGATATCTTTTATTCGGTTGAAATATGGATGCGCGGAGTGATCAAGTTGATTCAAAAAAAGGGATTCAACTTGCTGGCCACCGTATTGGCCGGGTGGCAGGCTGATGGAATGAATCACAACCAGATCGACGGCGGTATTGGCAGGTCTTAGATTGAAATTGGGCGAATGCAAGTGGTGAGCAAAACGATACCAACCGTTTTGCCAGGCGGGAGGAGTCACGATGCGCTTTCGTGTTGTTGGCGATGCGCATGGCTGCAATAGTTACCTTTGATACCTGTGATAGCGTCATTGGCGGGGAGGTGAACACGACAGATTGCGCATTGCACCATGTCGATAGAGCCATCCGCTTTATTTTGTTGTTGGGTTTTTTTTGATGCAGAGGGTCGACGGATAAACCAGACAATGCCCAGCACAATAGCCAACAAAAAAAGATATTTCATGAGGCGCGATCCAAAATCACTTCCATCACAAAGCGTGATCCTGCATATGAGAGAAGCAAAAGCAAAGCGCCAAGATATAGAAACCGCGAAGCCTGACGTCCGCGCCAACCGTTGCGCCATCTGCCCCATAGCAAAATTGCAAAAGTGATCCAAGCCATAGTGGAGAAGACGGTTTTGTGGTTCCATTTGAATGAGCGTTGCGCGTCATACAAAACTTCGCCAAAGATAAATCCAGCTAATAAAGTAGCTGTGAGCAAGACAAAACCTGAGATGATGAATCGAAAGGTGAGTCGCTCGAGCGTTAAAAGGGGAAGTCCTGTTGGATTTTCTGCAGCCATTCTTATTTCTTGCTCTGCTCGGTTCATGAGCCAAGCGTGAATCACCGCCGCACCAAATAATCCATAAGAGGCCATTCCTAAAACCCAATGCAAGGGCAACCAAGGGGACGCATTGACGTGCAGGGGCTGGCCTGGAAATAAAACTGCCAATAGCAATGCGACACCACCCAATACATACATGCCCCATCGTGTTTTGAGTTGAGGGTACCAACGGTATTCCAGCAGATACACCAAAACGACCATCCATGCAGTGGCCGATAAGGCGGGCGCAAAACCAAACTGCGGCGCGCCATCTGTTGAAATGAGGCTGGCAAAAACACTCAATCCGTGAGAGGCACAAGCGAGTATCAGTATTTTTCTGGACCCAGAAAAAGATAAGCGACGACTTAAAAAAGCGGCCAACGCATAAGCAATGAGTGCAATCAAAGCACTCACGGAACCAAAAGCATGCGCACTGTGTAGAATCATTCCAACAGTTTAGCGTTTTGCAACACGACTTGTTGCACCTTTAAAAAAAATCAGGATCCGACAACGGATAAAAGCATGGCTTCGGCACTTTCTGACAAACTTTCGCACCTCATCAAACAAATCAGCGGACAAGCGCGCATTACCGAATCTAATGTGAGCGATATGTTGCGCGAGGTGCGCATTGCATTGTTAGAGGCCGACGTGGCGTTGCCCGTTGTGCGCGACTTTATTGCGCGCGTGAAAGAAAAAGCATTGGGTCAAGAAGTGGTGGGCTCTCTCAATCCGGGTCAAGTCTTGGTGAGCTTGGTGCAACGCGAGTTGGCCGCCACCATGGGCGAGGGTGTGAGCGATATCAATTTGGCCGCGCAACCGCCCGCAGTGATTTTGATGGCGGGCTTGCAAGGTGCGGGTAAAACTACCACCACGGCAAAGTTGGCACGTCACTTGATCCAAAAGCGCAAGAAAAAAGTGTTGACTGTCTCTGCTGATATTTATAGGCCTGCTGCGATTGAACAGCTCAAAACTGTAACTGCACAGGCTGGCGCCGAATGGTTTCCAAGTGAGGTTGGACAAAAACCAGTCGATATTGTGTTGGCTGCACTTGATCACGCCAAGCGTCATTACTTTGATGTCTTGTTGGTGGATACGGCGGGGCGCTTGGCCATTGACGCAGCCTTGATGACCGAGATCAAACAATTGCACGCAGCTGTTCACCCTGTTGAAACTTTGTTTGTGGTAGACGCGATGCTCGGACAAGATGCGGTCAATACAGCCAAGGCGTTTAAGAATGCATTGCCGTTGACTGGCATTGTGCTTACCAAAATGGATGGTGATTCACGCGGTGGTGCGGCGTTGTCAGTGAGGCAAATCACAGGTGCTCCCATTAAGTTTGCGGGTACGAGTGAAAAAATTGATGGGCTTGAAGCCTTTGACGCCGATCGACACGCGGGTCGAATTTTGGGCATGGGCGACATTATTGCGCTCGTGGAACAAGTAACAGCTAATGTAGATGTAGCCGCAGCACAAAAGTTAGCAAATAAAATCAAAAGCGGCAACGATTTTGATTTAGATGATTTTTTATCGCAAATCATGCAAATGAAACAAATGGGTGGTTTGTCGAGTTTGATAGATAAGCTGCCCAGTCAAATGGCGGCCAAGGCCACCGAAGACCAATTGAGCCGCGCCGAAAAAGACATTGTGCGCAAGCAAGGCATCATTCACAGCATGACGCCGCTTGAGAAAAAAAAACCAGAGTTGATTAAAGCAACACGCAAGCGGCGCATTGCCGCGGGTGCGGGCGTTCAAGTACAAGATGTGAATCGATTGCTCAACGAATTTGAACAAATGCAAGGCATGATGAAAAAAATGCGCGGCGGTGGTTTGATGAAAATGATGAAGCGTATGGGCGGTATGAAAGGCATGCCAGGTATGGGCAGCGGTGGGTTTCCAGGAATGCCGAGATAAAAAGAGTTTTTAAATTATGACGTGTGAGTTTTTTTAACACGCAAAATTTCATCCAAGATTAAACAAAACGCGCCCAAGCTGATGGCGCTATCGGCCACATTAAAACTTGGAAAAAATCCGCTAGGAAAAAGTGGCTCTAACCAAGACCAATGGAATTGTAAAAAGTCCACCACATAACCATAAATTATTCGATCGACTACATTGCCCACTGCGCCGCCCAAAATACATGCAATAGCAAATGAAAATAATTTTTGTGATGGATGTGATTTGAGCATCCACAACATAAAGATGGCCGCAACCGTGCCTAGTCCAATAAAAAACCAACGCTGCCAACCCGATGCAGATGCTAAAAAAGAAAAAGCCGCGCCTGTATTGTGAACGCGCACCAAATTAAAATATGAGGTGATGGTTTGGTTGTCGCCATATTGAAAAGATCCAACGATTAAAACCTTGGTGTATTGATCGATTAAAAAAATCACCAAAGATAAACCCAACCATAACCACAAATTGATTCGTGCGCGTGAAGTCATAGGTATTAAGCGAATTGACGCATTTCACCACTGCTGTACAAATTGCTGGTGCAACGTGAACAAATGGTGGGATGTTGGGAGTCATGACCCACATCGGCGCGGTAATGCCAACAGCGTTCGCACTTGGTGTAGCTTGAGGCTTTGACTTGCACTTTCCAATCGGAGGCGCTGATGAGTTCAACAGCCGATGTGATGAAAATAAATTTGAGATCCTCACCCAGTGAGGCAAGCAAAGCGTGATCTTGTGGCGCAACGTGCAATTGAATATCGGCTTGCAAGGACGAGCCCACCAAGCCTTGCGCGCGCAGTGTTTCAATTTCTTTGTTAACGCTGTCGCGAAGTTCGCGAATGCGATTCCATTTGGTTAACAGTGGCTGATCGACAGAGACCAATTGAAAATATGTTTGCGTGAAGATGCTCGGACTGTTGCCAAACACTTGCCACGCTTCTTCGGCGGTAAAACTTAAGAACGGCGCCATCCATCGGAGCATGGCGTGTGTGATTTGCCACAATACCGTTTGCGCACTGCGTCTAGCGTGCGAGTTGGGTGCGGTGGTGTAGAGGCGATCTTTAAGGACGTCTAAATAAAACGATCCTAAATCTTCAGAGCAATAAATTTGCAATTTGGAGACAACGGGGTGAAATTCATAAACACCAAAATGACCGCCTTCAAAAATTTGTTGACTGTTGTTCCAAGAACCAACAATGTCTGTTTGCAGTTGGGTTGCGCGACTGAGTGCGTAGCGATCGATTTCAAGTAATTGGTCGAAGGGTATGGCGTCTTTGGCGTGATCGAAGTCACTCACATTGGCGAGTAAAAAACGCAAGGTGTTGCGAATGCGGCGGTAGGCATCGACTACACGCGCCAAAATTTTGTCATCGATGTTGAGGTCGCCCGAATAATCGGTGGATGCAACCCACAAGCGAACAATTTCTGCACCAAATTTTTCACTGATTTCTTGTGGAGCAACCGTGTTGCCCAATGATTTGCTCATTTTGCGGCCCTGGCCGTCGGTTGCAAAGCCGTGTGTGAGCAGTCCGCGATAAGGCGCTCTGTCGTACAAAGCACATCCGAGCAACAAAGAGCTGTGAAACCAACCGCGATGTTGATCATGACCTTCTAAATACAAATCTGCTTCGGGGCCGCTGATGTGAAAGGGCTCACGATCGTATGCGTGTTGATGACTGCCTCTCAACACGTGCTGGAAGGTGGATCCAGAATCAAACCAGACTTCGAGAATATCGGCGCTCTTGTTGTAATGCTGTGCATCGCTGGCGCCCAAAATTTCTTCAACGCTGACACGACTCCATGTTTCGATACCACCTTTTTCGACGATGTTGGCGGCTTGGTCGATGAGCTCAAGTGTGCGAGGGTGCAAATCGCCCGTGTCTTTGTGCAAGAAAAATGGCAGGGGCACCCCCCAACTGCGCTGTCGAGAAATACACCAATCTGGTCGATTGGCAATCATGTCGCGCAAACGTGTTCGTCCGTTTTCTGGATAAAACTGTGTGTTGTCGATTGCTTGTAATGCGAGTTGACGCAATGTTTGTGGCGCTTTGCATTGCGTGAAAACGCCCTCACCCTCATCCATGCGAATAAACCATTGCGCAGCTGCTCTATATATAACGGGCGTTTTGTGTCTCCAGCAATGCGGGTAGCTGTGCGTGATGCCGTGTGTTGCCATGAGTCGATGGTTTTGATTGAGAAGATCGATGACGCTTGGACATGCTTTCCAAATATTGAGACCTCCGAACAACGCTTGATCGGCGTTGTATTGGCCATTGCCTAAAACAGGATTGAGAATTTGATCGTAAGAGATGCCGTTGGCAACGCATGAATTAAAGTCATCAACACCGTAAGCGGGTGAAGAGTGAACCAAACCTGTGCCATCTTCTGCGCTGACGTAATCGGCTAAAAAGATTGGCGATAGACGTCGATAGCCTGCATCTACATCGTGCAGGGGATGTTTAAAAACCAAGCCGTCTAAATTTTTGCCAATGGTTGTGGCGATCACTTGGCCCGTGAGTTGGTAACGCTCAAGGCACTTGTCTACCAATGATTGGGCCATCAGCAAATAGCCTTTGGGTGTGTCTACCAATGCGTAGGTGAGTTCGGGATTGGCGTTGAGGGCTTGATTGGCAGGAATGGTCCAAGCAGTGGTGGTCCAAATAACTGCATATGCGGCTTGATTGGGGGAAGGCAATTGACCTAGACCAAATGCTTGAGCAAGTGCTTGTGCGTCGTTAGTTTCAAAAGCAACGTCGAGCGTGTCGCTTTTTTTGTCTGCGTATTCAATTTCAAACTCGGCAAGTGATGAGGCGCAATCAAAACACCAATAAACGGGTTTGAGGCCGCGATAAACAAAACCGCGCTCGACCACGCGTTTGAAGGCGCGAATTTCTCCCGCTTCATTGCCAAAGTCCATGGTTTTGTAAGGACGCGCCCAGTCACCCAATACGCCCAGTCTGCGAAAGTCTTCGCGTTGCTGGTCGATTTGTTCGGTGGCAAAGGCGCGACTCTTGGCTTGCATGTCGTCACGACTGAGTTTGCGGCCGTGTATTTTTTCGATGGCGTTTTCGATGGGCAAACCGTGGCAGTCCCAACCCGGTATGTATTGCGCGTCAAACCCAGCTAATTGTCGAGATTTGACGATCATGTCCTTAAGGATTTTGTTGAGGGCGTGGCCAATATGCAGCTTACCGTTGGCGTAGGGCGGACCGTCGTGTAAAACAAATAGTGGCGCGCCTTTTCTGGCAAGACGCAACTGTTTATAGAGGCCTTGATCGGTCCAGTTTTTGACCCACGCGGGCTCGCGCTTGGGCAGGTCGCCTCGCATAGGAAAGGCGGTATCGGGCAAATTGAGGGTGGTGCGAAGATCGTTGCTGGCAGTCATACGGGCAGGGCGTGTAAAGGTTAGAAAACCCTCGATTGTCGCTCAGTTGGGTCTGCGTGGTTTGTGCGCCTTGCACAAATGCGTATCAAAACAATTCTGACTGCGGTTTATTTCAATTGCAACAGATGAACCCTCCGCTGCCTAAGAAAGATAAAATTATTTTTGGTATTTGTTGGGCGGTTTAGCGTTGAGTGGTGCAGGCGCTGCTTAGTCAAAAAAAGCCAGCAGTTCAGGTGGATCTGGCGGTAGCTTCGGTGGTTCAAGCGGTGGCACTGGTTCAAATAGCAACTCATCAACTGACACCACTGCACCAGAAGTAGTCGATCTTGACAAAAACTCAGCGGGTATTCAAGCAACGAGTAATGGAACCGTCAGTCTTATTCAGGGGCATGCAGGACATCTGATCGCTGCAGATATTGCTCAACCAAATGTAGCAGACATTGCACACATCAAAATTACCATCGGTGGTGGAGGGTTGGATAATTCGCTTGACCGACTCGTTTTGGATGTTGATCAAGCTTTAAGTGCAAACTTTAGCGCAAGCAATATTATTTTGGGCGGTATTTCTGGGTTGAGTTATTCATATGTGTTGTTGACCCATTTGATAATGATTAGCAAAACGGATGGCAGTAACTTCAATGCCAGTACTGTGGATGATGTGATTGCATCAAATGGTGTTAAGGCAACGAGCAATTCATATATGGTTCGCACCTATGAAATTTCTTTTGTGGATGCAGCAGGAAATACAAGTGCTTCAGCTATTGCAATATGGGGTGAGATGGTAAAAATTAATTTAAATGATGTGCATGCTAGCTTAGGTGGTTTTGTGATCAATGTTGAATTGGGCGGTGACATTTCAGGTGGGTCTGTCAGCAATGCGGGTGATGTCAATGATGACGAATATGCGGATCTGCTTCTTGGTGCGGCGGGTCCTAATGGATACGCTGGTAAAATCTATGTCACATACGGCGGTGCAAATTTTTTATCTGCCAATAATAATTTATACGGTACTTCTAGCAACAACTCTTTAACTGGAACAAGTGCTTCAGAATCTTTTTTGCTGCCGACGGTAAAGACACACTCATTGGCAATGGCGGCGCTGATGTGATGAATGGTGGCAAAGGCAATGACATCTTTCAAATCAACGCCAGCAACATCACGGCTTTACAAAATGTAGCGGGTGCAGGTGGTAACACCACGCAGTTGTCAAAAATAGATGGCGGCACAGGCATTTACACCTTGCAACTAACAACGGGTGCTGGCAATTTAGATCTCACACAAATAAAAAATGTGGGCGCAGGCACACCTGATGGTTTATCTCGTCTGGAGTCGATAGAAATTATTTACCTCAGTGTAGACAATTTAGCCAATGTGTTGAGGTTGTAATTAAAAGATGTCCTTGATTTGTCGGGCATGAATATTTTCAATACAGCTACTACAGCTGCTGTTAGTATCGCTTCTATTGGTGTAAGCTTAGGTCGGGATCAAATGGCCATTTGTGGAATGGTGGCCGATACGGTGGATTTGTCCAATTGGACAGCTACGACAACAGTGGTGACCTACGGCAGTCACCAATTGAAGGTATATTCGGGAACCAGCAGTTACGCTCAATTGCTGATTGATACCCAAATCGTGAATGCCAGCCACATCCTCTAATCTCGCCTCCTACCGCTTAGGCTTGTTTTTTGCCATTACAGGTGCAATTGCATTCGCGGGTAAAGCCATCATCATTAAGTTGGCTTATCGCTACAGCGTCGATCCTGTAAGCTTGATTACATTGCGCATGGCTTTTGCTTTGCCATTTTTTATTGTTCTTTCTTTATGGGCGATGCGCCAAACGCACGCCATCAACAATCCTTTGAGCTTAAAAGACAAATGGGGCGTGGTGGGTTTGGGCTTTATTGGTTACTACTTATCGAGCTTTGTAGATTTTTTGGGCTTGCAATACATCACAGCGAGTTTAGAGCGATTGATTTTGTATTTGAGTCCAACCATGGTAATTTTATTAAGTTGGATGCTTTATAAAAAACCCATCAAACCCATTCGCATGCTGGCGATGGTGGTGAGTTACAGCGGCGTGATTTTGGTGCTGGGGCACGAAATTCAAATCACGGGTGACGCAGTGGTGTGGGGCAGCTTTTTAGTTTTTTTAAGCGCGGTGTTGTATGCGTGTTATTTAGTTTTTAGTGGACAGATGGTCAAGCGCATTGGTGCGATGCGTTTGGTTGGCTTGGCTTCCACAGCTGCGTGCATTTTTACAATTACACAATTTTTTATATTAAATAATACTTCCAATATTGTTGTGCCTTTGCCTGTCATCCACTTGTCTATTCTCAATGCTTTGGTCTGTACCGTTGCTCCCATCTTGTTGGTGATGCTGGCGATCGAAAAAATAGGCGCGGGGTTAACATCACAGGTCGGCATGATTGGGCCCTTCGCAACCATTGGCATGGGTGTTTTTATTTTGGGTGAACCTTTCACTGCTTGGATTTTTGCAGGGACCGCTTTGGTTTTGGGCGGTGTATATTTGGCTTCTAAATATGGAGACGCATGATGGACTTCGGAATCAAAGGTAAATGGGCATTGGTAGGAGGCGCGAGCAAGGGCTTGGGCCTAGGTTGTGCAACAGCTTTGGCCAAAGAAGGCTGCAATGTGGTGATCGTGGCGCGAGGTGCAGAGGCTTTAGTGCAAGCTGCAGCAACGCTTCGCACATGCGGCACTCAAATTTTGACAGTGGCCATGGATATCACGTCTGAGCAAGGGCGTGATGCAATTTGGAATGTCAAAGGCGGTCCTGGTAAAAACTTTGACATTGTGGTGACCAACGCAGGAGGCCCACCGCCTGGAGATTTTCGCGAATGGAATCGTGATGAATGGATTAAAGCGGTTGATGGCAATATGCTCACACCGATTGAATTAATAAAGGCAACAGTCGATGGAATGGCAGAGCGTGGCTTTGGTCGAATCGTCAACATCACATCGAGTTCTGTTAAAGCACCGATTGATATTTTGGGATTGTCCAATGGCGCGCGTAGTGGACTGACTGGTTTTGTTGCAGGTGTTGCACGCACGACTAAATTGGCTTCACGCAATGTCACCATCAACAATTTATTACCAGGCGCTTTTGATACCGATCGACTCAAAAGCACTTTGCAAGGCGCGGCCAAAAAAACAGGTCAATCACAAGAGACAATTAGCGAAGCCAGAAAAAAAACCATTCCTGCGTTGCGTTTTGGTAACCCCGAAGAGTTTGGTCAAACTTGTGCATTTTTATGCAGTGCACAAGCCAGTTACATCACAGGTCAAAATGTGTTGATTGATGGTGGCGCTTACCCTGGCACTTATTGATTCGGTTTACGCGACGAAACATAAATGCCGCCCACAATTAATAGAAAGGCAATGGCGTGATAGATTTTGGGTGTATCACCTAATGCCAGTGAAGAAAAAATCGCTGCAAACAATGGGGTTAGGTTGCTAAAAAATCCTGCAATGTTGGGGCCTACGCGTTGCACGCCTAAGCCCCAGCATCGATAAGCCAAAATCGCAGGGCCAAGTGCCACGTAAATCAATGCCAAAGCTACAGGCCACCCCCAAACGATATGCGCATCGGTGAGAGTCCATTCGGCGGTTGTTAGTGCGCTGGTCCAAACCAATCCCATTGTCACTTGTGCCATTAAAAAATAAGCCCAGTTGCTGCGTAACTCTGCAGGGTCTTTGTTGATGGATAGCATCCAACTGTAAACAGCCCAAGCAATCGTTGCAAGTATCACATACAAGTCACCAATCACCCATTTGACTTGAAGCAAATTGTGCCAATCTCCGCGACTGAGCACCCATATCACCCCCATGATCGATAAACATGCGCCTGCGATTTGTCGCATCTGTATGGTTTGTTTAAAAAACAAGGCACCAACAGCCAGCATGAAAACAGGAGAGCTTGATGCAACCAATGTGACGTTGATGGGTGACGAGGTATGCAAGGCCATGTATTGAAATGTGTTGTAACAGCCCACTCCAAGTAAAGATAAAACCGCATAGCGTCTCCAATTGGGCCAAAGCGGACTGCTGAGTCTGAGTACTGGATAGGCAAGGGGAAGCAGAAATACAAAAGCCGTGGCCCATCGTAAAAAATTAAGGGTAACGGGCGGTACTAACTCATAAATGAGGCGACCGACCACGGCATTACCCGCCCATAAAAGAGCGGGAATCACCAATAAAAAAGCGTTAAATGGGGTGAGTGCTGATGTTGTGCTGGATGTAGTCATAGGGGGTGACTCTATCTGATTTTTTTACTAGAGCGACAAGCAAGGGATAATGATTCGTGGCAGGATAGATGCCTTGCATTTGCATGGTGCAACTGTTCATACGGTTCAAAAATAAGATCAAGGAGTTTTTTTATGAGTAAAGCCATACGCATTGACCAAATCGGTGGTCCAGAAGTTTTAAAAATGGTTGACGTGACGGTGGGTGAGCCAGGAGATGGCGAAATTCGCATTCGTCACAAAGCAGTGGGTTTGAATTTCATCGACGTCTATCAACGCTCGGGTTTGTATCCATTTCCTATGCCCTTGCGTTTGGGTATGGAAGCCTCTGGCGTTATCGAGGCCGTTGGCAAAGGCGTAACACATTTAAAAGTCGGCGACCGCGCCGCATATGCCAGCCAGCCACCCGGAAGCTATTGTGAAGAACGCGTGATGCCCGCCAAATGCGTTTGCAAATTACCCGATGACATTAGTTTTGAAGAAGGTGCGGCCATGATGCTCAAAGGTCTTACCGCGCAATATTTGCTCAAGCGAACATTGCCACAAGGTGGACTTCAAACGGGTGACTTCGTGTTGTTTCATGCAGCCGCTGGTGGTGTGGGCTTGATTGCGAGTCAATGGGCCAAAGCATTGGGTTATCAACTCATTGGCACTGCTGGTAGTGATGAAAAATGTGCGCTTGCTAAAGCGCATGGTGCATCGCATGTCATCAATTACAGCAAAGAAGATTTTTTAGTCAAGGTTAAAGAAATCACTGGCGGTAAAGGTGTCAAAGTGGTTTATGACTCAGTGGGTAAAGACACTTGGGATAAATCATTGGATTGTTTGTCACCGTTTGGTTTGATGGCAAGCTTTGGTAATGCGTCTGGTCCAGTCGCGCCGTTTGCGCCTGGTATTTTGGGTGGCAAAGGTTCGATCTATGTAACGCGCCAAACTTTGTTCACACACATCACATCGCGTGAAACCACACAAGCGATGGCTGACGATTTATTTTCAGTGGTGAGTAGTGGTAAAGTCAAAATCAGAATTGATCAAACTTTTCCGCTTGAACAAGTGAAAGAAGCGCATATTGCATTAGAAGCGCGCAAAACAACGGGTTGCACCATACTGACGCTATAAGTGTTACGAAGTGGAGTTTACACCACCACTTCGCCTCGCAAGGAATGGGGCAAGGCTTGTGTGATGCGCATATTCATGAGTTGCCCCACCAAGCGGGCACTTTGCGGGCCGCCATCAAAATTAACAATGCGATTGCAAACGGTGCGACCCATTAATTCGGTCGCACTTTTGCGTGATGGCCCTTCCACCAAAATTCGCTCGAGTGTGCCCACTTTGCTTTCGCTGATGCGACGAGCATTGGCTTCGATGGTGGTTTGTAAATGTTGCAAGCGTTGAAGTTTGATGTTGTGCGGTGTGGTGTCTTCTAAATTGGCCGCAGGTGTGCCAGGGCGTGGACTAAAAACAAAACTGAATGACGCGTCAAAACTCAAATCGTTGATGAGTTTCATCATCTGATCAAAGTCGGCTTGCGTCTCACCCGGAAAACCCACAATAAAGTCGGAGCTCAAAGACAAGTTGGGGCGAATAGCACGTAATTTTTTAATCGTGCTTTTGTATTCCATCGCTGTGTAACCGCGCTTCATGGCCATCAAGATGCGATCGCTGCCGTGTTGAACGGGCAAATGCAAATGACTGACGAGTTGCGGAATTTTGGCGTACACGTCGATGAGTCGTTGTGTGAATTCATTGGGATGACTTGTGGTGTAGCGAATGCGCTCGATACCTGGAATTTCTGCCACGTATTCGAGTAGCAATGCAAAGTCTGCAATCTCTGAGGTGTTGCCCATGGGACCGCGATACGCATTGACGTTTTGACCCAGCAGTGTGATTTCTTTGACGCCTTGCGCAGCGAGGCCCGCCACTTCGGTGAGCACGTCGTCAAAGGGTCGATTGATTTCTTCGCCGCGCGTGTAAGGCACAACGCAATAACTGCAATATTTGGAGCAACCCTCCATGATGCTGACAAATGCCGAAGAGCCTTCAACGCGCGCAGGTGGCAAGTGATCAAATTTTTCTATTTCGGGAAAAGAAATATCGACTTGTGGACGCTTTTGTAACTCGCGTTGATTGAGTAGATCGGGCAAGCGATGCAAAGTTTGCGGACCAAACACAACATCCACATAAGGCGCTCGCTCAATGATTGTGGCGCCTTCTTGACTGGCGACGCACCCACCCACAGCAATCTTGACGCCTTTTTTCTTCAGATGTTTGACGCGGCCTAAATCTGAAAAAACTTTTTCTTGCGCTTTTTCTCGCACCGAACACGTGTTGAAAAGTATCAAGTCAGCTTGATTGACGTCGGTGGTTTGTTCGTAACCTTGGGCTTGGTGCAAAACATCGGCCATTTTGTCCGAGTCGTACACATTCATTTGGCAGCCGAATGTTTTAATAAAAACTTTGGGGCTCATGATTGAGCCCTAAAGAGGGGGTGCGGGCAGCGGTTCATGGTGTTGATCCAGAGGCTGTTGATGAAGAGGAGAATTGTAGCGGAGCTTTTTTTCACAAAAGGAAGCTACAAAGGTATTCCCGCCCAATACAGTGTTCGAATTGAACTAATGTTGGACCGTTTCGTCGTCTCCAAGGAGGCTGAAGATATGAATTTGCCTGGCTATAAATTCCATAAACTTAAAGGCGTGATGAAAAAGGAATACGCCGTTTCAGTCACTGGACAGTGGCGAATTACTTTTTACTTTTAAATTTTTTAGCGAGGATGCCCAACGTTAATTTGAAGGACTACCACTGATGAAGTCATTACGAAATCCCCATCGCAAGTCGCCCACTAATCTTTCATTAGGTTGCGTATTTGGAAAAAACTAAATTCCAACTTACCACTCTAATGTCCGTTTGCTTTTGGTTAGTGGCTCGGGGCCATTGCCTCTTTGATCGATTAAACGATATAGGTCAGCGCGAGCTTCGCTTGCAGTGAGTGTGGTGGCCATGAATGCTTCTCCTGAAACTATAGTACGCAAAAGCGTACGTCGTGCTAAGCCAAAGAAGTTGGGCTCTATTTGCAAAATATCCAGTTAAGATGTTTCTATGACTACTTTTACAAAAACCATTCTCTTTACCGACACCGATGGACGCGCTCGCTTCAAGCATGAAGAGATCGCACTCTCTGAAGGTTCCCCGCAATCCATGCTTTCGCAATTAATGCCCAGCGGCGGAATGCAGCTGCGCATGAGTCCCGTTGGATTTCGCAGTCAATTTCATGTGAGCCCACATCCACAATGGGTTTTTATCTTGCAAGGGCAGATGGAAATCTTTTTGCAAGTCGGCACGTCAAAGGTATTTTCGCCAGGCGATCATTTTTATTCGGCTGACGTATTGCCACAAGGCGCTACTTTTGATCCAAAGGTGCACGGTCATTGGAGTCGCCAAGTGGGCCCCGACCCCTTGCAAACCTTGTTTGTGCGCGCTTAAACAAAGATTAAATTTTTAAATGAATTGATAAGTATTCATTTTATTAAATGAGAGTTAAAGATTTTGGGGATAAGTGCCGATACGGTAGCACTGACCTAGCGTTCGGCACGACAATGTCGTTCATTGGTGTTTTCGTTCACTCAATTTTTAAGTGCGACCATGAAAAAGTATCTCAGAATTATTTTAGAAGTCCTCTTGGCCATGTTGTTGGTTGGAGCCGCTGCTATGGCGTATTGGAACTATGCCGGTAAAAAGCATATTTCATATGAACTTGCCGAAGTAACGGAGCAAGTGGATGAAGCCAAAGAAGCTCTTGAAAAAGCCGAAGAGGAGATGAAAGAGCTCAAAGAAAATATTGAAAAACTCGAAACCAGCGTTCGACAGATCGATTCACTTAAAGCTGCTTTTGCCAACGGTATTGTTTTGCAAGATGTTGAAACTTCTTATAAAGGACAAAAAACTTTGAGTGCAGAGCGTCAAGTGGGTATTGCTGCGTTGCGATTGCTCACCAACGGTGTAAACGATCCTGAAACAGTTGCGGCATTTCAAAAATCATTAGAAATGTCGGAGTGGGGCAAAAATCTTCAAACCGTTTGCGCTGCGCAAAATGCGTTGGCCGCAGCGGGTCAAAAAGTTCAAGTCTTGTCTGATTGCAAAACGCCAGAAAAAGATCAGCACGGCGGCAAAGAAAAATCAGCTAAAAACGCGCACGATGTTCATTGGGGCTACGAGGGCGATAACGGTCCTGAGCATTGGGGCGCTAGCTTTCCAATTTGCGGAAAAGGTAAAAAACAATCTCCACTTAATATTGTTGGCCCATTTGAAAAATCAAAAGACGTGTTGTCTTTGAGTTACAAAGAAGGCCCACTCAAAATATTAAACAACGGCCATACGATTCAGGTGAATGTGGAGCCAGGTAGCAAATTAACGATTGGCAAAGAAGAGTTTGACTTATTGCAATTTCACTTCCATCGCCCCAGCGAAGAGCAGGTTGATGGAAAAAATGCAGCCATGGTTGCGCACTTTGTTCACAAGAGCAAGGAAGGTAAATTGTCCGTGATTGGTGTGTTGCTTAACGAAGGCAAAGACAGCGCTGCCATTAAAACTTTGTGGGCTAACTTGCCACCCAAAGAAGGTGAAGAGTATTTGCCTGCGAAGGTTGCATTCAATCCAGGTACGATGTTGCCAAAAGATTTAGGCTTTTATAACTATGAAGGTTCGCTCACAACACCTCCCTGTACAGAGGGTGTGAATTTTTATATTCTTAAAACACCAGTTGATATTTCTAAAGCACAGTTGGCAAAATTCCCGTTCAAGATGAACGCGCGCCCTGTGCAAAACCTCAACGGTCGCAAAATAAGCGCGGGTTAATTAGATAGATTTAAGGCGTTCGGTTGACGGCACTACGCGCGTTAATCGAATGCCGTAACGATCGTTGACTAAAACCACTTCGCCTTGCGCAACAACAGTATCGTTAACCAATAAATCAAGCGGCTCGCCAGCGATACGGTCAAGTTCAACCACACTGCCTTGGGTTAAGCGCATTAAATCTTTGATTCGTATTTGAGTGCGTCCCACTTCGATTGATAAATTGACGGAAATATTTTGCAACACATCGGGGTTGATGTTGCTCGGATGACTCATATCAAAGTCATCGGGTGTCGGCAACTTATCTTCCTCTGCGGATTGTTCTGTTGGGTTTTCTGTGGTGTCGTTCATGGTTAATCCTATCTCAATGATGTCCAGGGATGATTTGTTTTTCAATGCGAACTGCGACATTGGATCCCTTGTTTCCAATATTGACGCCAAACGAGGGCACACCATGTGCCATTAAATGTGCTAATTCGGGTTTTTTGAAGAAGAGCAAATCGCCTTCTTTCATTGAATTTAAATGATGCAATGTAGTTTTGATTTGTCCCATGACGACGCGAACATCAATATGTGCATCGCCAACAGCAATGGCCAAATCTTCACGCCATAATTTATCGGACTCAACGTCGCCATCACTGCTTTGTACGCGATTGCTCAGCACTTCTCGCAAAGGTTTGAGTGTGGCATAGTTGTAAACCAAGTCGATGAATCCTTTGCCGCCTGATGTGGAGGACTCCGATTCGAATCGGCTTAATACGACCATATCGTTTTCGTCGGCGATTTGAGCAAATTGCGGATTAATTTCTGCGCTCACTGTTTCGCACTCAATGTCCAAAATGGGTGACCATGCGTCTTTTAGTGAACGATAGAAAACGTCCAAAATAATATTGATGATGCGCGATTCGGTGGGTGTGAATAAACGTCCAGGTGGTAATTCGCCAACGCCTTTTCCAAATCCACCAAAAAAACTATCGAGCGAACTAAAAACTACATTGGGGTCGATCATGATGACCGAGAAGCCGCGCAATGGATTGATGCGAATGGTGTTGACAGACAAGGGTGGTTTGAGCATCTTGAGGTAGTCACCAAACTTCAGCATTTGTACACGCGTTGGATTGACGCGTGGCGTTGTGCGCAAGACTTCGAGTAAACCTAAACGAAACATGCGAATGAAACGTTCGTTGATCATATCAATCGAAGAAACATTAACGCCCAAGCTGCTGTTTTCGCTTGCAAGGTCGTGTTTTTGCACTCGTAAGCGCGTGTTAAAGCCCGTGTCGGCTTCAATGGAGCCGTCTTTGAGACCTTCAGCGAGAGCTGAAAGTTCTTCCGGACTTAATAGGTTATCGCGTGCCATGGGTTTATTGCATTACAAATGAATTGAAATAGACTTCTTCGATGCCGCCAAAATCTTCATACTCTTCAAGGCGCTTGTTCATCACCTCTTTGAGTTTTTCGGCGAGTTCTTTTCTAAAATCGGGTTTTTTGGTTTCTTCGTCAGTGGTTTGACGCATGATGTCGAGCATGGCTGAGCGCAATGCAAACTCATGTTTCTTGACGTTATCAAACACGCGTGTGTCGTAATGTGTCATCAATGCAATATTGACCACCATGACTTTTTTGGATCCGGTGATGTTGGTCATCAAATCTTTTTCGAGCTGAAGGTAGTTCTTTTCAAAGCGTGTGGCCTCAGGCGCTTCTTTGCGCAGTTTGGCGGGCGCTTCATCTTTGGCCTTGGTAGCAGCGGCTTCCAATTCCTCTAATTTATCCATGGCGGCTAGCTCGGCTTTTTTCTCGTAGAACCCTGAGAAATAAAGTGTTCCGAATGCAATGCCGACCATCACCACAATAGATCCGACTGCAATGCCGGCAATCAGAAGAATGGGTTTCTTCTTCTTGGGCGCTGCTTCTGCGCCTGCGTCTGGTGCTGCTTCTGGTGCTGTTGCCATATCTAACTCCTCTTAATGCCTGTATCAGGCGTAAATATCCAAGTTTGAATCGTTACTTTGTTGAACAATTGCGGCCGACCCTGTGGAGGAATCGTCTACCGCTGCGAGTTTGACATGATTTTCTTCTGATGGGTGAGAAGAATCATGCGATTGTCCTTGTCGGCTTTGTGAGTTTCCTTGGCCTACATGAACAGATGTATGGGCGTGTCCCATTTGATTCAAGGAGTCTTTGAGTCTTTGACTGCCTGATTGAAGGAGATCTTGCGTCACTGGATTGTCTGTCTGGAATAAGGCAGAGAGTTTGCCGTCGCGCATTTCCAGTTGTACATCAACTTGACCTAAGCTGGCGGGTTTCAGTGCGAACTTCATTTTCCATTCGCCGTCGGCCAGTTGTTGATGAATACGCGCAGCCATTTCTGTTGCCAACTTTTGGTTTAATTTTTCAAATGTTTCTGTCAAATTAGCAGCCACAGTGGGTGCTACTGCCTTTGCTGCCACTATTTCACTGGGTTTGCTGGTGGCCGATGTGGTGTTTTGCAAAGGTGTTGAATCGTTTGATGTGTCGATCGAAGTAACCGATTGATCGCTGTTATTTTTTTCGTAAGATTTGACCAATGCTTCAATATCTTGGGGGCGCAGTTGTGCGTCCATGAGCGACAACACGGCCAATGTGCTGGGTATGCTGATGTTGGCCATCTCTTGCGTTACGGGTGGCAAACTGGCTTTACCCAGTTCAAGCGTTGTATTTTGTAGTGCTTGAAAGAGTTGTGTTTTGGCGCCCAATTCATTGGTGGTGTCCAATGTTTTTGCGCTGTTGGTGATGTTCGAGTTGGCAAGTTGTGCCAATGCGTTGAGATCACTTGGGGCTTGGCCCATGGTGATTAAGGGAGTGTTGGACTGCAACACTTGTGCGGTGGTCGGTGTTGGAGTAGGGGCTGGGGCCGTTGCATTTTGTGCTGCACCCAATAAATTTTGAATTTGCTGTTCATCCAAGCCCATGGTTCTTGCAAAATCAGCCAAACTGGAGTCATCAGGCTCCGCGTCATGGGTGGTGACAATTTGCACCTTATCACTTAATGCAATAGTTTTGAGAGGCGCACGATCAGCATGTGACTTCACATCAGAGTCCTTTGTGTCTTCTGTTTGATACTGTGCGTCTTTGATGTCTTGTTTCTTATTCACCGTGTGATCGTTGGCGCGTTGGCTTGATTGGGCCGATTGTGTCGGCTGCCTTGGATTGCTTGCTTGTGGCAAGCGGCGATTAAATGTTTCAGAATGGTTTTTGATCTCAGCCAAACTTTTTTGAGAAAAATGGTTTTCTTCTGGCATTGTGTTGTCATGTGACTCGTCATTTTGGCTTCTGGCGGCAAAATCTTGCCGTTTTTGCGAATTGACCGCTTGCAATTGCCGCTGGAAAAATTCACCAAAATCAAGGCCGCCTAATGCTGGTTTTTCTGCGCGCGCAGACCCACTTGCCGAGCTATTTGAATCGGTCGCAGGTGCGATTGACGCAGTATTTGTCGCATTCAAAGGAGACATGTTCATATTGTTTCAGTGCTTCAAAAATCAATTGTTTCTCTGATTAAGCAAAAACCGTGACAGGTTTGTAATTGCCATGTTCATGGATACAGCAAATAGCGTTCCAGCATGCTTCTATAAAGATCGTTGCAAAGCTTTGTATTTAAACATCAGCATTGAGGGGCTGGCACATCCATTGCTTAATCGATATATCTACGCTTCAAAAGCGTTTAAAATGAGTTCTAAAGAATTCAAAAAATGGAATAAACTGAAATGAGCACACTGTCCCTGTCAACGATTCGACAGAATTTAGTTAAGTTTGACTACTCCGGTCTGGGAATTCCCCTGCTGGTGTTGTTGATCATGGCTATGTTGGTGTTACCTTTGCCAGCCATTTTGCTGGACTTTTTGTTTACTTTTAATATTGTGGCCAGTCTTGTGATCATCATGATCGCTATTAGTAACCGCAATCCCTTGGATTTTTCTTCATTCCCCTCGGTTCTTTTGTTTGCAACGATGTTGCGCTTGGGTTTGAACGTGGCTTCCACACGGGTTATTTTGGTTCACGGTAATGAAGGTCATGAGGCTGCTGGAAAAGTGATTGCTGCTTTCGGTGAGTTTGTGATCGGCGGCAACTACGTTGTGGGTTTCATTATTTTTGGTATCCTGATGATTATTAACTTTATTGTGGTCACCAAAGGTGCAGGACGCGTATCTGAAGTGAATGCGCGTTTTACATTGGATGCAATGCCTGGTAAACAAATGGCGATTGATGCTGATTTGAATGCAGGCGTGATCGATCAAGCAACGGCTAAAAAACGTCGCCAAGAATTATCACAAGAGTCTGATTTCTTCGGATCCATGGATGGTGCTTCTAAATTTGTAAGCGGCGATGCTGTTGCTGGCTTATTGATTCTTCTTATTAACCTTATCGGTGGTTTGGCCATTGGTGTATTGCAACACAATATGTCTGTGAGCGAAGCGAGTAAGTTGTACGTACTATTAACCATTGGTGACGGTTTGGTTGCTCAAATTCCATCTTTGTTATTGTCCTTGGCAACCGCCATTATTGTGACGCGTGTCACAACGACACAATCAATGACTGAACAGGCCCAATCACAGTTGTCTAATCCAGTTGCATTATTTATTTCTGGTGGCATTTTATTATTATTAGGCTTGGTTCCTGGAATGCCACACACCATGTTTATTACATTAGCCGCAGCCACTATTGGCTTGGGCTTAATGGTCATTCGAAGTGAAGTGGTGGAAGAGGCGACACAAGAGGCTGCTGCACAAGCTGCAGCAAGCAGCGAAGGACCCAAAGAACTGGATTGGGATGACGTCGATCAGGTTGATTTGATCGGTCTTGAAATTGGTTATGGTTTGATTCCTTTGGTCAATGCTGAAACTGGCGGTGAATTGATGAACCGTGTCAAAGGTGTGCGTAAAAAATTAACAGCTGAATTGGGCTTTCTTGTTCAGCCTGTTCGCATTCGCGATGATTTAAATATCGATCCTGACTCCTACAACATTGTTTTAAAAGGTGTTGTGCGCGGCAAAGGTGAAGTCAAAGTGGGTCGTGAATTAGCGATTAACCCAGGACACGTCTATGGTGAATTGCCTGGTACGCCCACTAAAGAGCCTGCATTTGGTTTGGATGCTGTTTGGATTGAGCCTTCACAACGCGATCAAGCGCGTACATTGGGTTACACAGTGGTGGATGCCAGCACAGCGATTGCCACACATTTGAATAAAGTATTGCGTGAAAACGCATCTGATTTGCTCAAAGTATTGCGTGAAAACGCATCTGATTTGCTCAGTCAAGATGAAGTTCAACAATTGTTGGATAAATTAGCGGCTAAATCACCTAAGTTGGTGGAAGACATGGTGCCAAGCAAAGTGAGCTTGGGAACATTGACCCGTGTATTGCAAAACCTGTTGATTGAAGGCGTATCGATTCGCGATATGCGCAGTATTGCAGAAACACTCACTGATGCAAGCTCCAAGAGTACCGATCCAGAACAATTAACAGCGTCTGTCAGGCCTAAATTAGGTCGCATGATCATGCAAAGTTTGGTAGATGAACAAAACAACTTATCAGTGATGACGCTCGACCCCAGTTTGGAGCAGTTGCTTCACAATGTGTTGCAACAAAGTCAGCCTGGTCAGCCCGTTGTTCTGGAGCCTGGATTGGCTGAAAACTTATTTGCAGCATTGCGTCAATCTGCTCGCTCCATGGAAGATGATGGCATGGCCGCTGTTTTGGTGGTTTCACCATTGATTCGCGGTTGGTTGTCGAAAGCAGTTAAATATCGCGTGAGTGATTTAACGGTCTTGTCATACAGCGAAATTCCAGATGACCAGTCTGTCAAAGTCGTTCAAACGGTTGACGCCAAAAACACACAGTAAAACGTAAACAACACTACCCTTGAAAACGAGAAACGATATGGAACTTAAACGAATCATTGCACGAGATGCCAAAATGGCCAGGGAGAAAGCCGTATCGATGTATGGCCCTGATGTGCTCGTCATCTCTTCAGGGAAAGTACGCGGACAAGCGGAACTGATTGTTGCGGTTGATGTGGAACCGATGAATCAAGAGTTGGCAGTTGCTGAAGCTTTTGTTCCCACAGAAGTGACCTATCAAAATCCCATTCAGTCGCCCGTTAATTTTAGCGATGTACTCGTTGACACGATGAACAAGAACAAGCGTCAAGAGAAGAAGGAAAAAGTGATTGAAGAGGACAGCTTGCCAGACAATACAAACATGAAGATCGATGCAAGCAGTAATCGTGAAGCACTACGTGGGCGAGAAATTGTCGATATGGTGCGCGAAGAACTCGCAACGCTGCGAAAAGAATTCAAACTCAGTCAACAAATGGCCATGTGGCAAGGTGTACCCATCTCGCGCGCATTGGTGCCGCTCAAAAATGCGTTGCAAGAAGCGTCTATACCCGTGAGTTTGCGCGCTTTACTCATTGATAGTATTCAAAATTTTGAAGATGCTGAGCCTGCGATTGAAGAAATTCGTCGCTTACTCAGTCATGCACTCAAAGACGCCATCAAGCCCTTGCCTTTAGAGGGTGTTCAGGTGATTGCAGGCCCATCAGGAACAGGAAAATCATTAATGGTGGCGCGATTGGCGCAACTCGCCAGTGTGAGCATGGGCGCACAATCGGTGGCGGTGATCAGTTATAACGATATGCGCGCTGGCGCTTGGAATCAAACCCAGTTATTGAGTGCACAATCAGGGGTAGACTGTTACCGTGCAAATAACGCGGGAACACTCAAGTTGTTGATTGAAGAACATGCACAACGCAAACTCATCATCATTGATACCCCTGGTGTGCAAATGGCCGAACGATTAAATGAAGTCATTATGGTTTGTCCACAGGCGCAGTGTCACGCAGTGGTTTCGGCAGACGCTTCACAATCGACCTTGCGCCGCATTTTGCAAACACTACAGATTCAATGGCACAGCTTCATGGTCACCAAAATGGATGAGGCCACTCAACCATGGGGATTGATCCAACTCTTGATTGACGGTAATGTCAGTGTGAGTGCATGCAGTCGTGGTGAGGGTATCAGCGATTGGATGCAACAAATGGCAACGGTTGATTTGGTTCAAGTGGGTATTAGCAATTTGAACCTCAGCAGTAATGATCAACACGCAGAAGATATACGAAGCAACTTGGCCATGAGCAGTTCACGAATTGCACAATTGGCTTCACAACAAACAGGCGCAATCTATGAGTGAAATAAAAAACACAGAAGTGATTGGCATCGCCAGTGGTAAAGGTGGCGTGGGTAAAACCACGATTGCCATTAACCTGGCGGTTGCATTGTCACAGAGTGGAAACAAAGTCATGCTCTTTGATGCTGATTTGGGTTTAGCCAATGCTCAAATTGCTTTGGGTGCTCGCGCCGAATACAACTTGAGTCATTTTTTGGCAGGTCAAAAAACATTAGAAGAAATCACTATCACAACGCGCCAAGGCATTCGTCTTATTCCTGGTGCGTCGGGTGTTCAAGAATTAGCAGGTTTATCGCATGTGCAAGCTGCCAGCATTGTTCAATCCTTTAGCAGCTTGGCTGGCAACATCGATTATTTAATTGTTGACGTTGCTGCTGGCATATCGCCATCGGTGTTGGCTTTTCTCAGTGCGTGTCAACGACGATTCATTGTTGTACAAGACGATCCTTCATCAATTGCCGATGCATACGGAACGATCAAAGTGTTAACTCAAGAAATGAATTTGGGAGAAATTTATTTACTTCCCAATCACGTGCGAACACAATCTCAAGGCTGGAAACTGTATCAACGTCTCAATGATGTTTGTGCAAGGTTTTTAGGTCAATCGATTCAATATCTCACTGCCATTGAGCAAGATGAAATGGTATTGGCTGCACTCAAAAAGTACCAATCGGTACTTGAGTTAGCTCCAGGCACGGCCGCTGCACGCGACTTTAGACGCTTGGCTGAATTAACCACACAACTGCGACCGATCAACTATCCGTCGGGCGGCATGCAGTTTTTCATGGAGCGGTTGTTGAATCGTCCAAATACACCATGAGACAACAATCTCCTGTACAAATGTACCAACAAGCCCAACCCACGGGCGATGAATTGGTCATGGCCCATTTAGGTATGGTCAAGCGCGTGGCTTTACATCTCAAAGCGCGAGTCCCTGCTTTTATGGAATTAGATGAATTGATTCAAGTTGGCATGATTGGCTTATTAGAAGCGTCACGCGCTTTTGATTTGGCCAAAGGTGTTGAGTTTGAAAATTTTGCTCATAGTCGTGTGCGAGGTGCCATGCTCGATGAGGTGAGACGTTTGTCTTATTTACCTCGCTCAGCCGTGTCATTTAACAAATCACACAACGAAACTTTACACACTTTATCAGCAGAGTTAGGGCGCACACCCACGCAAGCAGAAATTGCAGAATTCATGGGTAAAGATTTAGAAGAGTTTCACAAAGATCGCGGTAAGGCCCGTCGATTTGAAACTTATTCCATGGAGGTGGTCACCGAAGAAGTGATGACCATTGCCGATGATTCTTCTCGTCAACCCGAAACCATGGTTGAAGAAGCTGAGTTTATGGACGCGGTGACCACTGCTATTGCGCAATTACCCGAGCGTGAACAATTGGTGATGCAACTTTATTACGTGGAAGAGCTCAATCTTAAAGAAATCGGCGACGTATTGAGCGTGAGTGAATCGCGTGTCAGTCAAATTTTGTCATCTGTTGTTAAAAAATTAAGAACAACCTTGCAAGTTGACGAAATACCGAGCATGTCTTCTAAATCGAGGGCCGTGGCATGAGTGGCTTTTTCCAATTGTTTTTAGTTTGGGGCGTTTTATTGCTGTTTATTTTGATTTTGTATTTGATCGACAAAGTCAACGGTATTTATCGCGGCCAAATGAAACAAGAGGAACCCCTTGTTTTTTCAGACAGCATGTTTGGAGAGTTGCAAGGAAAAACTTTGTGGGACGTGATGAGCGGCATACCGATTCCAGGCGTTGATCCCCAAGTCGTCTCAGAATTAAAACCGCATTACGAAAGTATTTTGCGTCAAAACATTGAGCAGGTGTTTATGGATGGATATCGCGATGGTTTTTATGACAAGCCGGGTATTCCAGCCAACAATCGCAACATTGGAACGCAACGCGGTTCTGTTCAATCATGGTTACCTTTGCACCACTTAGCCAGCATTTATAACGCGGGTGTTGATTTTTCAAACAGTCAGCCTGGCGATATATTGATGATTCAACAAACGTTAGATCAAATTGCAAGTATGTTGTATGCGAGATGTGGACTCACGCTGACTGAGCCCTATTCCAAGCTTTTATTGATTCATCCGACAGGCATGGGTCCTAAAGTGCCGCCAGTAATTGCAGCGCCACCTGCGCCCGTTGAAGTGGCAAAAGCGGTTGTTGAGACGCCGCCTGCTTTTGACGCGCCGCCTGTGCTTGCGCCAAGTGTTGAGCCTGATGTAGCACATGTTGAAGAGTTTGTAGCTCAATCAGAGGTCATGGATAACGTTCTTGAGCAAGCTTTGCCAGAAAAATCGACCGTGGAGGCCAAACCTGAGCTTGTTTAATATGTTGAAACTATGCATTAGCTTTCAAGTTTTGGAGACTGTGTCCGAATCATCAGTGGTCAACTACTGATAATCACGGAGTCACTGAATATGCGAGTCAATCACAAAGCCATCGACAGTTATGGTCAAGTCAAAGTCAGCACTGGTGTTTCCAGTGCCAACAACATCGAGTTGATTCAAATGTTGTTTGACGGGCTGATCGAGAGCTTGTCAACGGCACGCGGACACATTCAGCATGGAGCGATTGCTGATAAGTCAAAGTCCATTGCACGTGCCAGTCGCATTGTGTTGGGTCTTCAAGGCGCTTTGGATTTTGAAAAAGGTGGTGATTTGGCCAGCAACCTCAATGAGTTGTACAGCTATGTCACCCGTCGTTTGCTTTATGTGAACGCCAAAAACGATATTGAGGCTTTGGATGAAGTCTATGGTCTTATGTCTGAGATTCGTCAAGCATGGGAAGCAGTTCCTGGCTTGATACCGCAACCTGCGCGTGCCGGCGAGATGTTGAACTGATTGAAGGGTTACCCTGTGAAGGGCTCCATTTTTCAGTTAACCTCTCAAGTGTGAGTGCTTGAGTGAAAACCTGTCCAGATGCGGCAGGTTTAAACTTATTATTGGAGTTTTAGATGTCAGCAGTTGGTATTGTTTTATTATTCATATTCGTCTTTGGTGGATACGTAATGGCCGGGGGCAAGATGGCTCCTATTATCAAAGCCGCACCGATTGAAACCTTCATTATTGGAGGCGCTGCTGTGGCCGCTATGCTGATCGGTAATAGCATGGACATTATCAAAGGCGCAATGGGAGGCTTGGGTAAAGTATTCAAAGGTCCTAAATACAAAAAGGACGACTACCTCGCGATTATTTTATTAATTTCCAAAATCTTAAAAACGCTCAAAGCCGAAGGTGCTGTGGCTGTTGAAGCGCATATTGAAAATCCCGAAGCCAGTGCGATTTTTGGCGAGTATCCACCCATTCTCAATGACCATGCCTTATTGCATTTGATTTGTGACACGATTCGATTGCAAGTGGTTTCATCGAGCACACTCAGCCCTTATGCGGTTGAAGACGTGATGAATGCAGCGATTAAATTGCATCACCACAACGAAATGAAATATGCCGCTGTTTGGGCGGGCATGGAAGGCGCTTTACCCGCTCTGGGTATTGTGGCTTGCGTGTTGGGTGTGGTTAAAACCATGGGCGCGATTGACCAACCCCCTCCTGTTTTGGGTGGACTGATTGGTGGCGCCTTGGTGGGAACATTCTTGGGTGTGTTTTTAGCTTACGGAATCGTTGGGCCGATTGCGATTCGTTTGGCTCAAATCATTGACGAAGAAGGTGAAATTTATAAAGTAGTGATGCAACTCATCGTTGCTAACTTACACGGGCACCCCATGCCATTGGTGATTGAAGCAGCTCGTTCCGCCATCAGTCATCACAATCAACCGTCATTTGCTGAAGTGTTTGACGGCATGCGAGGCAAGTAATCCATGGCTGACGAGAACCCCGCTGAAGAACAGGTGCCCGCAGAGGCTTCTGCTGAAGCGCCAGCGCCGGCAGAGGCTGAAGCAGAGGCCGCAGCGCCATCGACCGCGCCCATCATCATCATTAAAAAGATTGAAGAGGGACACGGCGGTGCTCACGGCGGTGCTTGGAAAATTGCTCTTGCCGACATGATGACGGCTATGATGGCCTTCTTCTTGTTGATGTGGTTGTTGGGCGCCTCTAACGAAGATCAACGCAAAAGTGTGGCTGATTATTTTCAACCCAGTTCACACAGCATGATTCCATTTGGTCAATTGGCAGGCTCTAATGGTATTTTGGGTGGTCGCTCAATTATTGACCCCGATGCATTTCCTTATACGGCTAGACAAACAGGTTTGCTCGAGCGTTTAACGCCTCGCTCAGAAGGCGGCCCCAACCCCGATACAGAACCAGGTCCTGAAAATGAAAATGAAGTTAATCCTTTGTCTGATCAAGAATTGCAGGCCAAAGAAGAACGCAAACAAAGCGCAGAAAAAGAAGACGAAGCGAACTTCAAAAAATTAGAAAAAGAAATCAAACAAAAGCTTGCAGAAAATAAACGCTTAGAAAATATCAAAGATCAAGTCTCGATCACTCGTGACAAACAAGGTTTGCGCATTGAAATCATTGATAAAGCAGATTTTGCAATGTTCCCCAGTGGTAGCAATGGAATGCAAGGCAAAGCGGCGGCACTCATCAAGGAAGTGGCTGCGTCTTTGGCGGGCTTACCCAACAAACTCGCCATTCGTGGACATACGGACGCGGTGCCTTTCCAAAATGCCGATGGTAAAAATAACTGGTCTTTGTCGACAGAGCGAGCTGAAGCGACACGTCAATTGCTCGAGAAAAATGGGATCAGCGAAAAACGTTTTGATCGAATCGAAGGTGTTGCTGATACCGATCCGTTCAATCCCAAAGATCCGCGCGATCCACGCAATCGTCGCATGAGTATCACGGTGCTCAATCAAGACGTTAATTAATAACTTAACTCAAGCGGTAGCGATAAACCTTCGGGTGGCAATTGAGGCATCCCTTGCGCGAGCATGATGATGCTTTCAATTTCGTTGTCTTCGGGTTCGGGTTGATCGTCCATCTCGGCCAAAACTTCGGGCGGTGGCGTCATTCGTTGAGGAGTGATGACTGGATTTTTTGCAATCAATTCGGATTGCGACAACACCAGACCTTTGGGTAAAAGATTGAGAGGGATGGCGCGCAAATCCAATTCTTGTCCTGCATATAAAGTACTGTAGCGATCAACCAAATTGCAAAGTTCACGCACATTTCCTGGCCAAGTGTATTGCGTGAGTATTTCTAAAAATTCTTCGTTGAACCGAACGGGTTCCATGCCAGGTATTGCAAATTGACGGCTGTAGTGGTCTAAAAGCAAGGCAATATCGCTGGGTCGCTCGCGCAGAGCAGGCGTGACAACGGGCAAAACATTAAGCCGATAGTACAAATCTTCTCTGAATCGGCCTGCTTTTATTTCTTCTTCTAAATCTCGATGTGTTGCGGCAATGACACGTACGTCGACTGGAACACCTCGCGAAGAGCCAATCGGATCAATCGTGCGTTCTTGAAGAACGCGCAACAATTTGACTTGCATGTCTAAGGACATGTCGCCAATTTCATCTAAAAAGAGTGTGCCGCCGTGGGCCAGTTCAAATCGGCCAATTCTGTCACCAATCGCACCCGTGAAAGCGCCCTTTCGGTGCCCAAAAAGTTCACTTTCTAATAAATCTTTGGGTATCGCAGCGCAATTGATAGGTACAAAGTTCAAACCATTTCGAGGTGACTGATCGTGCAAGGCGCGTGCTAAAAGTTCTTTGCCGGTGCCACTTTCCCCTGTAATAAGCACAGTTGCTGCCGAATTAGCCATAGTGGTGACTAATTTTCGAAGCGCTTGGGCGATGGGGCTGACGCCGATGAAATAGGTAGAGTTTTTCATTCGTTATTAACTAAATTCTAATTGTGAGGCAAATTGAAAATTGTGCAAGTCACTAAAAGTATTCCAAGCATCTGTGAAATTTTTGTAAAGAAGTATTTTCTCATGCCGAATCAAAGGCAGACGCCATCAAAGTACCCTATGGAGGGGAAGGCGGTTTCACAAGTTTTTTCTCGACATTGAGGACGTTGCCATGAATAAATCTGTTTTATCTACCGTGATTGCTAGTTTGGCTGTCATATCAGGCTGTCAAGTAACGCCCATGCAAATGAGGGAATCTGCAGTCACCCCAGAAAAGCCAGTTGCAGTTGCTCCAAGCCCTGCGCCATCTGCCACGATGATTTCACCGATGGTTGAAAAACGCGAGACCTTTGTTGCAACAGGTTATGCAGTGATCAGCGTACAAAATCACAAAACAGGTGCGCAACAACGATTGTTGGCTATTCGCGCATCGAAGTTGGACGCCTATCGTTCATTGACTGAGCAAGTGTATGGTCAACAGTTGGATGCAACCACAACCATTGCAGACATGACAGTTTTAAATGATACGTTTAGAACACGCGTTGAAGGCATTATTTATGGCGCTCAATTGGTGAGTATCACGCCCGTGGGTGACGACACCTATGAAACGACAATGTCTTTAGATCGTGCAGTGGTTCAAGACTTGCGTAGCTTGTACTTGAACCAATTGGCTTCACGTGGCCGTTGATGAATTACATACAAAAACTTTGAAATCAAACTATGCGCAAATCTGCCCTTGGCCGAACTTTTTGCTGGGCAGTCAGTTGCATATTCACTGTGAATGGATGGGCTGACACCTTTAGTGCAGAACAAAGGTTGGAGGCCATTCGAAAAAATTTGGTTGAAGCAACCATCGAGGGGCCTCTTGAAGTTCGATCGACACAATGGATCGATGGCTCTGGAAAATTACGTGAGATTGCAAGTTTTAAAACAGGGATGGAAGTCAGAGGCATTCGTGTGCTGGCCTATGGCAAAGATGAAATGGGCGATCCTCAAGTTAAAACCCAACTCAATAGCAAGCCCATCTCCAATCGTCCCGATTGCAAGTCACCCATCGCCAACCAATTAACGGTCTATCATCATTTGGCATTAGAAGTGACGCGCGCGCCACACATGTCGGCCAAGCAGTTGTATCAAGTGCAACAAATTGAACAAAACTTGCGCGTGTTTTTAAATGCGGCAACCAATAACACCAAGCTTTGGAAGTTATCCAATCGCGTACCTGCAAGAAATCCTTATGAGCAAGCCATGACAGGGCGCGGTGAGCAACACATTCCGATGCGACTTAAGTTGCATTTTTCCCCCGATATCGAAGATTACGTGGCTGCACGAACATTTACCATTCAATGGGAAATGAAAGACATGTTGGGCAATCTTGTTTTAATCAGCTCGCAACAAAATGTCACACTTGACACACAAGACCCAAGCCTGACCCCGAAGGCTTTGTCTCCCGTTGTCATGGCGCAATTGAACGCCGTCTCGTTGATGATGACGCGCAGTATTGAAAATAAATTGTCTTGTTTGCCTCCAAAATTTCAGGTCTTGCAAGTACAGGCCAATCAATTTAGAGTAGCGGGTGGGCAGTCCAGTGGCATAAAGGTGGGCGACCAGATGGTCGTTGTCAATCCCGACTATGTGCCAGCCCGATTGTTTGAGCCCAAAGCATTAGACAAAATGGTGATGGCCGAAGTCACGGCCGTATCCGGTTTTTATGCAGATCTCAAACAAACAGCAGGCCCCAAGTTGTCTGAAGTTGCGAGTTATGTGGCGATTCCAAATTTACCTTGATGAGTACAGGAGTTTTTTATGATTAAAAAAATGATTCAACCCGCTTTATTAACCGTATTAACGGGGCATCTCTTGTGGAGCGCATCAATGGCTTGGTCTGCAGGTCCTGCTAATGTTCAATTATTGCCAACTCAAAATGTACACAACGCTGCACCAACGCCTACTGTTGTTGCAAAAACTTACACAGTTTCTCCTGGCGACACGCTTGATAAGGTGATTCGTCAGCAATATGCGTCAAGCCCTTTGCGGCCTGAAATTTTGCGAGATGCGGTTGTTCAACAAAACCCAACTGCATTTGCAAAAGGCAACCCCAAAGTGTTGATGGCTGGCAGTGTTCTCACGATTCCAGATCATGGCGAGTTGGTACGTAAACTTACCTCAACAACGATGCCTTCAAATAACGCTCCACAAACTGCATCTGCAGATAACAACACGGCGGCTAGCTTGAGTGCAGAGCAACGCCGCAGTTGGATTCGGTACCCTTAATTTCATTCCAGCCATGATGCTGGACTGAAAGAACTCTATGCTGGGAATTGATAATATTTTGGGCGCAGTGCGAATCGCACCGGTTCAAGCTGATATCAAACCCGTGTTGGTTCTAACACCCGTTGCACAACAACTGGGTTTAAACGATGGTCAAGTGGTGCAAGCCACTGCCGAGGTTCGCAACAACCGCATTCGTTTATGGCTGCGTGAATTTTCTTTTGAATTACCAACGGGCTGGATACTCAAAGATGGCGATAAGCCTTTTTTAAGAGCATCTTCAACGCCTGGTGGCTGGGGCTTTTTGATTCAACCAGGTCCGCCCTCAGAAACACCACCACCCGCTGTCAATCCACAAATGCCAAAAACATTGATCATGATGAATGCTAATACGTATGCCGTTTTGGGCTCGACCCAGCAACCACTTTCGCCTTTGCTACAAGATATTCAAGCATCATTTTCGCGGCTTCAAACATTGAGTTTGATGCCCAATACTTTTACGGCGTATTTGCAAATGCTGAGCCCCACTTTTTTGCAAGCGTTTGCAAAAAACGGTGATGTGATTCAATGGTTAACGCAGTGGTACTCGCAGTGGCAAAGCATGGCGCAAATCAATCCCATGAATCTCAAGCGTTTAGTTTTGCAGCAGGGCGTGAGTTCTGAGAAAAAATTATCGCAAGGCATGAGCGTTGACGATGACACCAAAACGATTTTTAAAAAATTACTTTCAATGCTTGATGATTTAGAAGAGAGCGAAGAGGTTGATCAAGCCAAGCGTGAAATTCATTCGGCCATCACAGAAATTGAGGCTTCACAAGTACAGGCAGCCCAGAATTTGGTACGTGGCGACTTATCTCTTTTTTTATTGATCCCTTTTCGGGATGCTGACCCTGTTGAGTTGCATTTTCAAAAACCCAAAAAGAAAAAAGGGCAAGAAGAGCCGCCCTTAACTGTGGATATTCATTCTCGCAGCCAAGTATTGGGCGAGGTATGGCTCAATACAACCATTTCCCAAGGACATACGGTGGATTTGGTGATGTGGGCGGTTCGCGATGAAATTGCTGCATTGGCCAAATCCAATACTAGTGAATTGAGCTATGAGTTAAGTACGTCTGGTTTGCGACTTAATTCATTCAAAATATTTAATTCGCCTAGACCCAGCGATACGCCAGTTACGACAACGCAGAGTTTGGGCTTGGTCGTGGATACAAAGGCTTAAAAATGAAAACACCATTTGAAGCCGTCGCATTAGAGTACGGTCAGTACAAAACTCCACGCGTGAGCGTCAAAGGTCAAAACGAATTAGCCCAGCGAATCGTGGAAGAGGCAAAGAAGCAGGGCGTTTATGTCACAGAAGACCCGCAGTTGTTGGCCTTGCTCAGTCGCTTGGATGTAGATCAAGAAATCCCACAAGATGTTTATACGGCGGTTGCCGTTATTTTGTCTTGGGTTTATTGGCTCAAAGGAATGCAGCCGGGTGACGAGAAAAAGTAAAAATTAAGCTTCACTAAACCCACGCAAGCGTTTCATGCGATTAATTTTTCCTAATCGGTCATACACTTCTAATGAACTCGTCGGATCGACGATATGCAGACTTTCAATTGCGCCTCGAATTGCATCGAGCTTGCGCATGATTAATATTTCATTACGGCGATGTTTATCGCGACACGCAATCATTTGTTTTTTAAACTCATCCCACTCTGGGCCTAAATCCAATGCGCCCTCGGGTTGATGAACGCCAGAGATTAAAGTTAAATCACTGAGTAAATCATTTTTAGCATTTAATAAAATTTCAAAACGATCGAGATCCTGAACCTTGAGGGATTCAAACTCTTCTTCTAACAAATTATCGAGTTCTGATACCTTGGTCATCGCCAATGCGATGGTTTGTTCCAGCGTATCAGGTGTCAATTCAACGCTCATGAATTAGCCTTGAATCATTTTTTCTAATGAAACAAAGTTTTGAGCAATTCGTTTGGGGTCAATTGGATAATTGCCTTCGCGGATTGCCTTTTTGATTGACTCCACTTTGGAGCGATCAAAATCAGGTGCGTCCTTGATTTTTTGTTGAACATTGGTCAAGTTCACGGTATCACCTTGTGATGGTTTGGGTGCTGATGCTTTTGAGGCTTCAGCCTGTGATTGTGTACCCTTGGACTTGTCCAATTTATCCAAAGTACTACGTACCGCTCCATTGGATTGGGCGATCCGAGTCTGATGAGAAATAGGGTCTGTCATGATGAGCTCTCTTTCTTGGGAAAAATTAATTCCTTCCCGACCTTTGACAAATCGACACCAAATATTGAAACTTGAGCGCCAATACTAAAAAAACACAAAAAATTTAAAAGAATCATTTTGAGTTACTTTTAAATTCCGCGTGCCATGTTAGAGCCAGTGACCACTGCTGATAGTAATCGGCCTGACTCCGTATTTTTTAACTTGATTTGTTCGCCAATTTGCCCATCTTGTAGGGCTTCTGCACGAATAGAAATCAAAAATCCTTTGCCTTCGCCAATGGACACTGTCACTTGTTGACCGCGTTTCACCATGGTGGATGGCTTGATATCGTAACTTCTAATCGGTGTATTGGCAGGCAAATCGCGCACCAACTCCATGTGAAGGAGATCTTTTTCATTCCTAATGATGGTGTTTTCGCTAGCGGGCATCGAAATTTCAGTGGCTTTGAGCATTCCCGCCTGAAGTGCAGTCCCGCGTTTAAGCATGCCGCTTGAAACAAAAACTTGTTTGATCACCTGGCCTTGGGTTGATGCGGGTGTCAAAGGACTTTGCTCAACGCCTCTTACAGATACTTGTAAATAATATTGCCAAGTGGGCTGATCGCAACGCGCTCTTACCGTTTGTTTATTGGTAAAGGGGTGGTCAAATTGCACTGCAGTTTGGCAATTCTCAACCTTGATTCGATGATCCATGGGTTGTGGAAATACAAAATCAATAGGAACTGATTGAGAAGTAGATACCCACTTACGCATTTGTTGAAGCAATTCATCTTGGCCTTTTAAAAGGCTGGGATTGGCCCCAGCAACACAGGCAAAAGTCGACATCAAAATACCCATGACCCAAGCCGTCATTGGTTGACGATTTGTTTTTGAATCTAGGCACAGCATTTGCAAGTTGATCTCCGTTGGTGTTGAAGTTTTGACGAAAAAATCGTCGATACAAGACACTAAGCAAATTTTATACCAACTTTTTCTCAAGCCCTCAGGTGAACCATGGCCACAAATTTAGATCCAAAAGCATTCATTAGAACTTCGTTCACTAATGCGGATCAATTAGTTCGAACGCCGCGTGGGTTGGAAGCGCCAAACCTTGGACCCCAGAACTTTGCGCAAACGTTTCAAAGTGTTCAGCAGGTCGGACGTGTCAATACATCGTCATTTCTAAACCCAAGCGTACCGAGTGTATCGGTTCAGTCGGGAGATACCTTGGCGGGTATAGTTAAAAATTATATGGCAGCCAATGGACAGCCTGTTAGTTATTCGGATGCATTGCGCTTGTCGCAAGATGTGGCCAAAACCAATGGAATTGCCAACGCCAATTTGATTTATCCAGGTCAACGCATCCAGTTATCAGCATTGATCACTCATAAAGAGAACGTTGCAACAATTCCCGCAACAAATACGATCAATCCAAGTATCTTAAATAACTCCAGTAAGACCCTGACAACGGCAACGTCTGCATTGCAAGGTCTAGGAAGTTTTATAGGTGGAACCAACCCTCTATTAAATAAGACATTGGACAGGGCGGTAGAAAAAGGTTTTATTCCTGCACAAGACAGGCAAGCGGTTTATGACAAGATTTTGGGCATGGCCCAAAACTTTAAGTTCGCGCCCGATGATTTTGCAAGGCTCACTTTAATGGAGAGCGACGGCATGAATCCAAAGGCCAGTAACAACCGATGTCATGGCATCATTCAATTTTGTGATGGACCCGATCGGGGTGCGGCAAGCGCAGGTTTTGCAAGCAATCCCAAAGCGATTTTAAATCACAGTGTTTTGCAACAACTTGATATGGTGAGCAAGTACTTTGAACAAACAGGTCTTAGAAACCAAGGACCATTTGCAGGACTCGATGATTTGTATCTCACCGTTCTCACACCTGCGGCTCGTTCAGAAACGCGCCCGCACGTGGGATTGAACATTGCAGGAACGCAATCGCCTTATTTGCACGTCAATCGCGATCGCAAGTCACCCATTACGCGTGAATCAATCGTTCAAGGCTTGCATCAAAACGCCAATGACCGATTAAAAATAGACAGCAGCAGCACAGAACCCAGTGCAACCAATAATCGTGCGCAGTCATTAAGAGTAAGTGCCTATCTCAACGCCAATTACATACGTTGAAAGGCAAATCATTGCCGCATCCATTAATGAATCGGTGAAACATTGCCACATGCGCTCATCAATGATTGGACACTGAAACATAAATGTTTATGGCATGACTCTTGCAATATCGTACCGAGACCTTTTAACTTGAGGTCGGGTGTCGTGAAAACAGCAATTTAATAATTGGGGAGTCAGACAATGGATTTGTTTACCAATGCATTTGGAATACACGAGCGGGCACTGCAAGTCAGAAGCCAGCGACTCGAGGTATTGGCAAGCAACATTGCCAACGCAGATACACCCAATTACAAAGCCCAAGATGTCGATTTCAAAGCCATGCTCAAAGAAGCATCGCGCGAATACATCAGTGCAACACATTCAAAGCATTATGCAGGTCTTGAAGAAGCACCTGACAACGGAATGCGTTACAGAACACCGTTCAACAGTTCATTTGACGGTAACACGGTCGAGATCAATGTTGAACAAGCACAGTTTGGTAAAGCAGCAGGTGATTACCAAGCCACACTTAACTTCTTAGAAAACCGCATCAGCGGAATTCGTAAAGCACTGAAAGGCGAATAAGCATCATGCGATCACTCGACAGTGTTTTTGGAATAGCGGGCACAGCCCTTAATGCGCAAACCGTGCGTATGAATACAACCGCTTCCAACTTAGCCAATGCAACCACCGTTGCCAAATCGGAAGCTGAAGCTTTTCGCGGCAAACGAACTGTATTTAAAGCATTGGTCGATGAAGAAATGACCAATGCAGGTGCGCCTTATTTGGGCGGCGTCAAAGTGCATCAAATCAAAGACGACCCAACGCCCATTCGTGCGTTGTATGACCCAGGTAACCCATCGGCCGATGAAAACGGATTTGTTTATCTTTCAAACGTGAACGAAATGCAAGAGATGGTCGAGATGATGGCTGCATCACGCTCTTACCAAAACAACGTTGAAGTAGTCAATACCGCAAGACAACTCATGATGCGAACACTCGACATCACCAAATCATAAAAATTAATCGGGAATAAAAATGACCACCACAACACAAGCAGCATTACCCAGTGGAATCGTGAGATACGAAGATTATGTGGCGCAACAAAAAAGCAAGCCCACCAATACCAATATGGGACAAACTGAATTTTTAACTTTATTTACAACGCAACTTAAAAATCAAAATCCATTAGATCCTGTAAAGAACGAAGCGTTCGTTGCACAACTCGCACAGTTCTCTCAACTAGAAGCGACTACTGCCATGAAGGGCAGTATGGAAAAATTAACAGCGAGTTTAACCAACGAACGTTTGTTAGGGGCAACTTCATTAATTGGAAAAACAGTTGCGATACCAGACGGTCCTGTCATTGTTACAGACACAACAGTATCACAAGGAATTATCAATTTACCAGCAGGTGCAGATTCAGTGGCCTATCAGGTATTCAATGAGCAAGGCGCATTGGTTAAAACATCAACGATGGGCCCACAACTCGCAGGCGATGTCACATTGGCTTGGGATGGAAGTACAGACGGTGGTGGTGTTGCTGCCAATGGTACATATCGATATGTTGCCACAGTCAACAGCAAAGGTGCCATATTTAAAGCACCTGTTAGTACATACGCAAAAGTCAATGGCGTTACAAGTTCAGTCGTCGATGGAACAACTTTGTTAGAGGTCGATGGTGGCAAAACTATGAGCCTCAACGATGTCAAGCGCGTTGGCAACTAAATCATATCAAAAGAATTTCTCTGGAGTTAATCAACCATGTCCTTTTATACCTCACTCACAGGTTTGAACGCAGCCACTGCACAGCTTGGCGTTACCAGTAACAACATCGCCAACGTGAGTACCGTTGGCTTTAAGCGCAGTCGCACAGACTTTGGTGATATTTTTGCAACGTCTCCGTTGCAAAAAGCATCAGCAACCATCGGTCAAGGTGTATCACTCAAGCGCGTTACGCAAGAGTTTGGTCAGGGTAATATGATGTTCTCATCTAATACATTAGATCTGGCCATCAGTGGTGATGGATTTTTCCCATTGAAATCTCAAGATGGATTTCAGGATATGTTTACACGTAACGGGGCATTCATGATGAATGACCAGTTCAATGTTGTAAATTCTGCCGGACAGCGACTTTTGGCTGCATCGGTCGATAGCTCTGGAAAAGCAGATTTGGGTGATTTAAATATTTTGACCATCCCGCAAAAAACCAGCAAGATGGCTAAACAGACCAGCAAGATTCAATTAGGACTTAATTTCCCTGCTGACGCGGCAGTGATTACAAAAAAGTTTGATAAAAACGATCCCACAACGTTTAACAAAAGTACTGCGCTGACTATTTATGACGAAGGCGGTAATTCTTACTTGGCAACAGTTTTTTATGCAAAAACACAAAACGCCAGCGCAACGAGACCCAATAACAAATGGCAGACTTATGTTTATGTGGGTGAAAATTTAATTAACTCAGCTTTACAACAAGCCACTAATTCAACTGGTGATGTTTTATACGTGAATAAATATGGACAGCTGAAGGCTAAGGCTGACTTTAAAACTCCGTTGGATATAGCAGCGCTTAACAGCAGTTTCTCTAAGAAAACACAAAAATTCTCATTGGATGATTTAACGGATATCAGAGTGTCAACGCCTGCCAAGACAATTGGCGGAAGTGCGTTGAATCTTGGCACTGGCAGCAATGACGGTGTTGATTTTGCAACATACAGCCCACTCAGTAAAACTGACTTGCTGCTTGCGCAGGGTAGCAGTAGTATTTCATACCAATTGGTGGCTGATAAGATTGCAACTTTAGGCGACACATATGAAATTGCATTAAAAGATGACAATGGATTAGTAACAGATACGATTGTAGTAAGTGGAAAAGATTTTTCTACGCCGCCGACAGGGAAAGATATCGTTAATAAGTTAAACAATGACAAAGTTTTTGCAGCCAACTATATTGCTGAATTTGATTCTGTTGCGAAGTTAGAGGGCCTAACTTTTACGGCAGACACAAAAGCAACTGATTTTTACTCTGTAGAAATAACAATCGATGGTGTTGCTCACACTATTAAAGATTTAAAAATGCCAAATCCTGCGGTAGGATCTTTTTCTGCCGTTCAATTGGCTCAAGAATTAGAAAAAAGATTGAGAGTTTTGGATCACGGTGAAAATAATTTTAAAGTTTCTGGAACTGTTGATGGTCCAATCGTTATCACCGATTC
>RFYV01000051.1 GCA_009921265.1 Betaproteobacteria bacterium
TTCTCGTGTGCGTCAACGTTTGCCTCAAGGTATTGACGAGCCTGTGATTGCAAAAGTGGAAGCCGATGCATTCCCAGTGATTTGGTTGGCTTTCAGTTCAGATACGCTGAGTGCTTTAGAGTTGAGTGAACTAGCCAATCGCATTGCCAAGCCCATGATGCAAACAGCGCCTGGCGCTTCCGACGTTCGCGTTTATGGTGAACGCAAATATTCCATGCGCATCTGGTTAGACCCTGATCGTTTAGCCGCATACAAACTCACCACGCAGGATGTGGAAGATGCTTTGCGTCGATCAAACTTAGAAGTCCCTGCAGGGCGTGTTGAAAGTCAATTGCGAGAATTCAATGTAACTGCTGCGACCGATTTACAAAAGCCAGGTGAATTCAGGCAAGTAGTGATTAAAAACGTCAACGGAATGCCCGTTCGATTGGGTGACATTGCACGTGTTGAGCAAGGGCCCTTGTCAGAGAGAACTTCCACTCGCCTCAATGGACGAGACGCCATCACTTTAGGTGTTATTCGCAATGCAACAGCCAATCCTTTGGATTTGAGCTCCGCCGTGCGCGCCATGATTCCAAAGATCAAAGAAAACATGCCTCCTGGCATTGAGATTGATGTGGCCAATGACAACTCTGTATTCATTGATCGATCGATTAAAGCGGTGTTTAGCACTATCAATGAAGCGGTTGTGTTAGTGGCATTGGTTATCTTTTTGTTTTTGCGCACACTGCGTGCGTCCATCATTCCATTGGTCACGATTCCTGTTTGTTTGATTGGTACCTTTGCGATGCTCGGATTGTTTGGCTTCTCCATCAATTCACTCACCATGCTCGCCTTGGTGCTGGCCATTGGATTGGTGGTCGATGACTCCATTGTGGTGCTTGAAAATATTTACCGATATATCGAAGATGGCATGAAACCGTTTGAGGCCGCCATTGTGGGCGCTCGAGAAATTGGATTTGCCGTGGTGTCGATGACGCTCACATTGGCGGCTGTGTTTGCTCCGTTAGCTTTCACGCCAGGTCGAACGGGTCGTTTGTTTGCTGAGTTTGCTTTGGCCCTCGCGGGATCTGTGATTGTTTCGGGCTTTGTTGCATTAACACTCACGCCGATGTTGTGTTCTAAATTGCTTAAGCACACCGAAGATCGAACATGGTTTGATCTCAACATGGATAACGCCATCAATGCATTCACTCGTGCATATGGCCGTACATTGATTTGGACACTGGGCGATATGAAGTTTGGCACTCTACGTTTTTCAAGACGTTGGTTTGTGGTAGCCATCATGGTTGCATCTGCAATCGGTTCGGCTGCTTTATTTGCTACTTCAAAAAGTGAACTCTCACCGATGGAAGACCGCGGCGTTGTATTGGTGGCGATCAATGGCCCCGATGGTGCAACCATGGATTACACCACTCGTTATGCCAATGCCATTGAAAAAATCGGTAGTAAATACACAGAAGACTTTGACCGTATCTTTACGGTTGTTGGAAACCCAACGGTTGCGCAAGGCAGCGTTTTTTATCGCTCACTCCCATGGGAAGAGCGCAAAAAAACGACTATGGATATTGCGCGTGAAATTACACCTGCAGTCACTTCATTGCCAGGCGTTACATCTTTCCCCATCACACCACCTTCACTGGGTCAGGGTTTTAGAGAGCGCCCCATCAACTTCGTGATCTTGACATCGGACAGTTACCAAAACCTCAATCTTGTGGTTCGCGCTTTTCAAGACGAGTTGGCCAAAAATCCTGGCATTGTCAGCGTCGATACCGATTTGCGTTTGAACAAGCCCGAACTTCGAATGGACGTTGATCGTGAACGCGCTTCAGACATGGGCGTACCCGTGGATGCGATTGCGCGTGCGGTTGAGACCATGATGGGCGGTAGACAAGTAACTCGCTTTAAACGCGAAGGCGAGCAATACGATGTGATTGTGCAGACATCTGCAACAGGTCGTGACACGCCTCAAGATATTGAAAAAATATTTGTGCGAGGTCGCAATGAAGCGATGATTCCTTTGTCGGCACTTGTTAAAGTGAATGAAGTTGTTGTTCCGCGTGAACTCAACCATTTTGGTCAACGACGCAGTGCATCGATCACAGCCAATATTTCACCCACCTATTCTTTGGGTGAGGCGCTTACATTCATGCGGGCCGCTTCACAAAAAGTATTGAAATCAGGGTACTCCACCGACTTGAATGGAACATCTCGTGAGTTTGTCAAATCATCGGGTTCTTTGTACACCGTATTTATTTTGTCGCTGTTGTTTATTTTCTTGGTGCTCTCAGCACAATTTGAAAGCTTCATCGATCCCTTGGTAATTTTGTTATCAGTACCTTTATCGATGGTGGGCGCTTTACTTGCACTCAAATGGTCAGGGGGTACGCTCAATGTGTTTAGTCAAATTGGATTAATCACGCTGGTTGGACTCATTACCAAGCACGGTATTTTGATTGTGGAGTTCTCCAATCAATTGCGTGGTAAAGGGATGGATACATTCCAAGCGGTTCAAGAAGCAGCCGCATTGCGCCTGCGTCCCATCATGATGACAACAGGTGCTATGGTATTAGGCGCTTTACCACTTGCTTTGGCAACTGGGGCAGGTGCAGAGAGCCGTCGCCAAATCGGTTGGGTGATTGTGGGTGGAATGACATTGGGTTCTTTATTGACAGTTTTTGTGGTGCCCACCATGTACACCTTGTTTGCACGCAAATCAACGCCTGGTGCAATTACAACGCCTTTAACAGAAGGCGTCTCTGGTGGTGGTGGACATTGATGCGCGTTTAAATCACGCCATCAAACATCATCACGTCTACTGCTTCACCCACGGCCACATTGCCTTGGTTGTGGTGAAGCACAATTAACCCATTACCCATCACCATCGAACTCAATACGCCTGAGCCTTGATTGCCCGTGGTTTGAACTTGCAGTTGACCGTTTGTATCAACACTCACCAATCCGCGTTGGTATTCAGTGCGACCTGGTTTTTTTTGCATCACTTCCAAACTCTTTGCTTTTAAATAGGGTGGTGCAGTTTCAGTAGAGCCCATCATGCGAAGCAATGCGGGCCTCACAAACGCTAAAAAAGTCACCATCACTGCAACTGGGTTTCCTGGCAAGCCAAACAAAATGCTCGAACCCATGCGCCCAACAGCCATTGGTCGGCCAGGGCGCATGGCGATTTTCCAAAAAGCCACGTCACCCAATTCGCGCATCATGGCTTTGGTGAAATCGGCTTCACCCACACTGACACCACCACTCGTGATCACTGCATCTGCTTGTTGTGATGCATTCACAAATGCTTGGCGTAACAAGACAGGGTCATCGATCACTACACCCATGTCGATGACATCACAGCCCAAACGTGTGAGCATGCCCATCACTGTGTAACGATTGCTGTCATACACCGTACCTTCGCGCACGGGTTCACCCAAACTCAAAATTTCTGAACCCGTTGAAAAATAAGCGACTCGCAATTTTCTTTTGACGCGCACGGTTGGCAAACCCAAGCTGGCAATCAAACCCAAAGCTGCAGGCGCGATACGTTGGCCTTTTTTGAGCGCTGCTTTGCCTTTTTCAATGTCTTCGCCTTTTAATCGACGGTTGTCACCCGCTTTGAATCGTCCAGCAGGAATGGTGATGGTGCTCTCACCGAGCTCAATCATTTCTTGCGGTACAACCGTATCCAAGCCCTCGGGCAATATCGCACCCGTCATGATTTTGAGGCACTCACCCGGACCAACAGTGCCACTCCATGCTTTGCCAGCCAGCGCAGTACCCACAACGCGCAATTGCGTTGCTTGTGTTGCGACTTGTGGTTGATCTTTAAAAGCAAACGCAAATCCGTCCATCGCTGAGTTGTCTTGTGGCGGCACATCCAAAGGAGAAATTGCATCTTGTGCCAAAACACAACCCAATGCATTTGCAACAGGGCAATCGACGTCCTCGCTTGTATCAAGGGGATGAACCAATTCATTTAAAAAAGCATGAACTTGACTCACACTCAAGGATTGAGGATCGTAGCCTTGCAGTTGTGCGGCAATGTCGTCTAACGATTTCATGTGGAGCGATTAATTTTCTAGGGCGATTAATTCGGGCATGGTGTTGGCATTGGCAAATGCGAGTGGGTCGTCGCCTGCTTGATCAAAGGGAACTAAAACGGTTTTATGTTGTGCGGTCCATGCGTCTATTTTTCTACCGCCACCGTGAGTGAAGCGAACCAAGCTTTCTAATAACTCAATAGCCATCAAACAAAACACGGGCTGCGAACGCACTTGAATGATGCTGTCTTTGTTTTTTTCGGGCGCGCTGGCCATGGCAATCTCTGCTTCATTGTGTATTAATGCAAGCGACAGACGCGCAGCCAAGTCGAGTGGAAAAAAAGGCGTGTCACATGGCACTGTCAAAAGATAAGGTGTTTCGCATCTTTCAAGACCCGTTAAAAATCCAGCCAAGGGCCCAGCGTAATCCGTGATGCTATCGGGCCAAACATCAGCACCAAAAGATTCATAAGCCGATAAATTGCGATTGGCGTTGATCATGACATTGGCCACTTGACCCGACAAGCGCATCAATGCATTCAATGTGAGAGGCATGCCTTTGAAATTTTGCAAGCCTTTGTCGACACCACCCATGCGAGCGCCTCGACCACCGGCCAAAATCACAGCGGTGATGTCTTGAGATGAAATAACTTGACTCATGATTCATCCACCGATGTAACTCATCTCAACTCGCCTTGCGCCGTCGCTAGTAGCTGGCGCAAGATTTTGTCCGCGCAACTGCGAATAGCGATCTGAGCGTTGTTGCCACACCCAACCCATGGCCGATGCAATATCTGCGTCGCTTGCATCACTGCGCAGTAAAGTGCGCAAGTCAAAGCCTTGGGTTGCAAACAAACACAAATAAATTTTTCCTTCAGTAGATAAGCGAGCACGATTGCAGTCACCGCAAAACGCTTGCGTCACACTGCTGATCAATCCAATTTCACCCAACTGCGGATCGTGTTCGCCTTTGTCATTGGCATAACCCCAACGCTCGGCGGTTTCACCTTCAACCAGTGGTTGCAAGGGCACGAGTTGAAATTTAGATTTCAAAATTTTTAACACTTCTGCGGAAGGTAAAACTTCATCCATGCACCATCCATTGGTCGCACCCACATCCATGTATTCAATGAATCGCAACACCATGCCGCGACCTCTAAAGAATTGCGCCATCGGCAAAATCTCTTGCACATTGGTACTTCGCTTAACCACCATATTGATTTTGATACCGCTGTGCATGCCATGAGCGTCTAATCCCAATCCTGCATTGCGCGCAGCTTCTATGCCTTGCAATACATCACCAACAGGGAAATCCACATCGTTCATTTGACGAAAAATAGCATCATCCAATCCATCCAAACTGATGGTGACGCGATGCAATCCCGCGTCTTTGAGCGCTTGGGCTTTGCGTTGCAGTAAAGATCCATTGGTGGTGAGTGTGAGATCAAGCGCTTGTCCATGTGGCGTTTGTAATTGTGCGATTTGCGCAATTAATATTTCTAAATTTTTTCTAAGCAGTGGCTCACCACCTGTGAATCTTATTTTTTTTACACCATGGGCAACAGAGATGCGCGCCACTCGCGTGATTTCTTCGAAGGTGAGTAAGTCTTTGTGTGGCAAATAGGTGTAGTTGCTATCAAATACTTCTTTGGGCATGCAATAGTTGCATCGGAAGTTACAACGATCAGTGACGCTGATGCGTAAATCGCGCATCGGTCGTCCAAGTTGATCTTGTAGTATTCCGTTAGCCACAATCGCTTGATCGGGCACGCGCGCGTGCAACGCTTGCAAGCGTTGGTCAACCAAGGGGATGATGCGTTCAGACATGGCTTAATTGTGCCTCACTGCAACACAAGGGATGGGCGTGATCAAGAGAAACCTTAAACGCAACGTGCACCGTCCACTTCAATGCATACGCCACTGATGAATGCACCTTCATCGCTGGTGAGATAAAGAACCGCATTGGCGACATCTAAAGCAGTAGAAAAACGACCCAGAGGAATCGACGCCATAAATTTGGCGCGCCTGGCGTCATCAACTGGACCACCCGCAAACTCTGCAGACAACCCCGTGTCAGGATTGAAAACAGGGTTGATGCAATTGAATCGAATATTGTCGGGACCGTATTCTGCGGCCAATGATTTGCTCGTGATGATTACCGCACCTTTGCTGCCGTTGTACCAACTGAGTCCTGGGCGAGGGCGAACGCCTGCGGTGGAAGCAATATTGACAAAACTTCCTCCTCCTTGTTTTTTAAATACAGGCACGGCGTGAATCGTCGATAAATAAATGCTCTTCATATTGATTGCGTAAACTTTATCGAATTCATCTTCGGATACTTCAAGAGCAGGTCGATTGCGGTGCGTCCATCCCGCATTGTTAACAACCGCATCGAGTCGTCCCATTTGCGATACGCATGACGCAATCATTTGTTTCCAATCGGCGTCGCGTGTCACATCGGCAAAACAAAACCAAGCTTGCCCCCCATCTTTTGTGATTGCATCTGCAACCGCTTGTCCGCGTTTGGCGTCGATGTCATTGACCATGACTTTGGCGCCTTCTTGTGCCAATCGTTTGGCAATACCCTCACCAATTCCACCGCCAGAGCCGGTAACCAAAACCGATTTATTGTTCATTCGCATGCTGTTCTCCATGAGGTCAACCGTGTTTAGAGGCGACTGTTTTTAAACTGATGCTGCAATTTTGACTCATTCTGTTGAATGAGGATATCTTGTTTTTACCAATGGCAAAAAAAAAGACCCGCTAACGCGGGTCTTTCAACAAAGTAATTTAAAACTTATTTTTTGTCACCAGCCGGTGCTACGGGTGTAGTCGCAGGCGCAGCGGCTGCAGGCGCACTGATTGCAGGTGGAGTCGCCACTTGAGCCGATGCGGCTTTGGTGCTGGTGCCACCGGGCAACAAGGGAACAATTAACAATGCAACGATGTTGATGATCTTGATGAGCGGGTTCACAGCAGGACCAGCCGTATCTTTGTAAGGATCGCCAACGGTGTCGCCAGTCACGGCTGCTTTGTGAGCTTCACTGCCTTTGCCGCCGTGATGCCCGTCTTCGATGTATTTCTTGGCGTTATCCCATGCGCCGCCACCAGTACACATCGAAATAGCAACAAACAAACCGGTAACGATGGTACCCATCAACAAGCCGCCCAATGCTGCTGCGCCCAATGTCAATCCCACAATCAATGGAACCACCACTGGTAAAAGTGAAGGAACAATCATTTCTTTGATCGCAGCAGCAGTAAGCATGTCAACTGCAGCACTGTAATCGGGCTTGCGTTTGCCAGCCATGATTTCACCATCGGCAAATTGGCGACGAACCTCAACCACCACAGAACCTGCAGCGCGGCCAACGGCTTCCATGGCCATCGCGCCAAAGAGGTAAGGAATCAATCCACCGATGAACAAACCAACAATCACTTTAGGATCGCTCAAATTGAAAGCAACGCTGATGCCTCTGCCTTCTAATGAGTGTGTGTAGTCAGCAAATAAAACCAATGCAGCCAAGCCAGCAGAACCGATGGCATAACCTTTGGTCACTGCTTTGGTGGTGTTACCTACAGCATCCAATGGATCTGTGACATCACGCACTTCTTTGGGTAACTCGGCCATTTCAGCAATACCACCAGCGTTGTCAGTGATAGGACCGTATGCATCGAGTGCAACCACGATACCTGCCATGCTCAACATGGCTGTTGCAGCAATCGCAATGCCATACAACTCAGCCAATTGATACGCTGACAAAATTGCAGCGCAAACCAAGAGCACAGGCCATGCAGTTGAACGCATGGATACACCCAAACCCGCAATGATGTTGGTGCCGTGTCCTGTTGTGGAGGCTTGTGCAATATGTTGAACAGGCGGGTATTGCGTACCTGTGTAGTATTCGGTGATCCAAACGAGAGCGGCTGTTAATAGCAAACCAACAGCGCACGCGCCAAACAAACGCATTTGTGTTCCTGCACCTAAAGCATCATCAGGCATGATGGCTTTGGTAACAAAATAAAACGCTATCAATGACAACACGCCTGCAACGGCCAAGCCTTTGTAGAGTGCGGGCATCACGTTTTTCATGCCAGGCGTTGCTTTCACAAAGAAGCAACCCACAATGGATGCAAGAATAGAAACACCGCCCAACATCAAGGGATATAAAACCGCTTGTGTTGGTGCTGCAGCCACCATCAATGCACCCAACACCATGGTTGCAATCAAGGTCACCGCATAAGTTTCAAACAAGTCAGCGGCCATACCTGCACAATCGCCAACGTTGTCACCTACGTTGTCAGCAATCACAGCTGGATTGCGTGGATCGTCTTCAGGAATGCCTGCTTCAACTTTACCCACTAAGTCAGCCCCAACGTCTGCACCCTTGGTGAAGATACCGCCGCCCAAACGAGCAAAGATTGAAATGAGTGATGAACCAAAAGCAAAGCCCATCAATGGGTTGAGCAAATGAGCCAAGTTTTTATCGGGTGTGAGGTTACCGTTTCCAACAAGGAACCAGTAAAAGCAGCCAACACCTAATAGACCCAAACCTACCACCAACATACCCGTGATTGCGCCACCTTTGAAGGCAACGTCAAGGGCTGGGCCAATTCCTTTGGTTGCCGCTTGAGCTGTCCGGACATTGGCGCGAACAGAAACGTTCATACCAATAAAACCACAAGCACCCGACAAAACGGCACCCAAAACAAAGCCAATGGCTGTTTGTGAACCTAGGAAGAGACCAATAAGGATGGCCAAAATCACACCAACGATGGCGATCGTTTGGTACTGACGCGCCAAATAGGCGGCCGCACCCTGTTGAATGGCAGCTGCAATTTCTTGCATGCGCGCATTACCAGCGTCGAGTGAAAGGATTGAAGAGCGGGCCCAAAAGCCGTAAATCACGGCTACGATTCCGCATGCGAGCACAAATAACAGTGCTGTGTTGCCAGACATAAAATCTCCTTGAGATGTTTTCGCTTGAAAGATGTGCCCCACGCACGGATGTTAGTAGGGCACTTCCGTTGCGTTGCTTCCTCCATCCGGTCTTTGCTGCCGGATCACGATTGGCCAACCCGTGGACTGTAATCTAAAAAACTCAGGTTTTCCCTGATGGTGCAAGCCTATTGCAAGTAAAATAAGGGTTAATACGTACATGTTTTCCTGTGTTCGGCAGGATTTCAATTCTTTTTCTTTTTTTAAAGCGATTCATCATCATGTCACTCGATAACGTCACGCCCGGAAAAAATGTGCCCGAAGCCTTCAACGTCATCATTGAAATCCCCATGAATGCCGACCCCATCAAATACGAAGTCGACAAAGAAACAGGCGCTATTTTTGTTGATCGCTTCATGAGTACTTCCATGCATTACCCCACCAACTACGGTTATGTCCCCAAAACTATCAGCGGTGACGGCGATCCTGTTGATGTGTTGGTCATCACACCAGTACCACTCATTCCTGGTGTAGTTGTTCCATGCAGGGCCATCGGCATTCTCAAAATGGAGGATGAGGCTGGCATGGACGGCAAAGTGTTGGCTGTCCCCACTGACAAAATCCTATCCATCTATACCCAATGGCAAAAACCCGAAGACCTCAACCCCATGCGACTCAAAACGATCGCGCATTTCTTTGAACATTACAAAGATTTAGAAGTAGGTAAATGGGTCAAGGTGTTGGGATGGGAAGGCCCAGAAGCTGCCAAGCAAGAAGTGATGGATGGTATTGCTAACTACCAAAAGGCTCACGGCTAAAGTCGCTTTCTATTTTTTTAAACGGCGTGCGCTCACCCAAGTGTTCCATGTAATTGTCAACACCTTGAATTTCGCGTTTTAAAAATTCATGTATGGCGTTTGCAAATCGATCATCGGCAATCCAATGCGCACTATGAGTCATCACAGGCATGAGGGCACGCGCCATTTTGTGCTCGCCTTGCGCCCCACCTTCAAAACGCGCAATGCCGTTTTGAATACACCACTCCAACGGTTGGTAATAACACGCTTCAAAGTGCAAGCAATCCACTCTCTCTAGGGCGCCCCAATAACGACCGTAGGCAACCGTTGGGTGACCTGCGATTTGCTGCAAGCCAATCAAACTACAAGCGATGTCTTGTTTATTTTTTTGTGCAATAAAAAGCAACCAATTATTGGACATACTTTTTTGCATGCGTTTAAAAAAATCTCGGCTCAGATAAGGCGCGTTGCCGTGTTCCCAATAAGTTCGCTCGTAGCACTGGTAAAAAAAATTCCAATCGGTGTCGCTGATGCCAGATCCTTGCATCGATCGAAACTGAACGTCTGCTTGCGTTACTTTTTTTCTTTCTTGTTTTATTTTTTTTCTTTTCTCTTGCGTCATGCTGGCTAAAAAATCATCAAAGCTGGGCCAATCACTTTGTTGCCAATGAAACTGAACCGTTTGTCGATTCATCCAGCCCAATTGTTGACACGCTTGCATGTCGTCATCGGTACCAAACAGCAGGTGACAGGACGATAGTTTTTGTTCCTCGCAAAAAGCTTGAACGGCTTGTATCAATACGAGTCGCGACTGCGCATCGCGCGCCAGCAAGCGTGAGCCAGGCACAGGCGTGAACGGCACAGCAATCACCGCCTTGGGGTAGTAATCCAAACCATGCTGTTGATAAGCGCGCGCCCAAGCCCAATCAAACACATATTCGCCATAAGAATGGGGTTTGACATACAAGGGACAAGCCGCCACCATTTCCTCGCCCGCCCACACACTGATCCATTGCGCTTGCCAGCCCGTCGCGCTCACTGCGCTTTGACTCTCGTGCACGGCCAACAAATAGCCGTGTCGCATAAAGGGCGTGGGGTGCGTTTGCAGTGCCAATAGCGCGTCCCAAAGCTCAGAATCAATGTCATTGGGATGGTCATGCACGCGGATGCCATAATTGATACGCTCTTTTTGCATGCTCTTTTATGAAACTCCAACTTTGTATCGCTCAACTCAACTTTGTCGTTGGCGACATGATGGGCAATGCCCAAAAAATGATAGACACCTCGCGCGCCGCCTACCAGCGAGGTGCGCGCTTGGTGCTCACACCCGAATTGTCCATCTGCGGTTATGCGGCAGAAGATCTTTTTCTGCGCCCGTCTTTTATTCAAGCTTGCGATGATGCCCTGAATTTCATCCAAGTGTCTTTGGCCGATTTAAAAGACCTGCATTTGGTGGTGGGTCACCCCTCGGGAGGTGATCAACGCACCAAATCAGTGTTAATTGCACAGCGATACAACATAGCCAGCGTCTTGTCTGAAGGAAAAATAGTTGCCAATTACGCCAAGCGTGAGTTGCCTAACTACCAAGTGTTTGACGAAAGACGTTACTTCACACCTGGCCATGCGCCATGCGTTTTTGAAGTGCTGGGTGTCAAAGTGGGATTGTTGATTTGCGAAGACGCATGGTTTGATCAACCCGCTATTCAAACACAACAAGCAGGTGCTCAACTCTTAGCAGTCATCAACGCGTCTCCTTTCCATGTGGGCAAATTGGGAGAGCGCGAAAACACCATGCAAGATCGCGTCAAAGCCACGGGCTTGCCCTTGGTCTACGCCCATTTGGTTGGTGGTCAAGATGAAGTTGTTTTTGAAGGACGATCATTTGTGTTGGATCACCAATCGCAATTGGTTGCACGCGCATTGAGTTTTCAAGAAGATCATTTAGACGCCACATTTGACAGCGCCAAACAACATTGGCAATCAAGCATTGCCAATGCAGGCAATTTAGAAAGCGATTTGTGGCACGCTTTGGTTTTGGGTGTTCGTGATTACATCCAAAAAAATGGATTTCCTTCTGCGATTTTGGGTTTGTCAGGTGGTATTGATTCGGCCTTGGTGTTGGCCATTGCGGTCGATGCCATCGGCGCCGATTGTGTGCGCGCAGTCATGATGCCTTCCCCCTATACCGCGGATATCAGTTTGATTGACGCGCGCGAAATGGCCAAACGCATGAAAGTGCGCTACGACGAAAAATCCATCGTTCCAGAATTTGAAGCATTTTTAAAAACCTTGTCTTCTGAGTTCGATGGCTTGGCCTTAGACGCCACCGAAGAAAATATACAAGCGCGCATTCGCGGCACTTTACTCATGGCCTTGTCCAACAAATTTGGCTCGATTGTTTTAACCACTGGTAACAAAAGTGAAATGGCCACGGGTTACTGCACTCTTTATGGCGACATGGCCGGTGGTTTTGCCGTCATCAAAGACGTGGTCAAAACCATGGTGTTTCAATTGGCACACTGGCGTAATAAAAATAATCCCTATGGCACTTGTGACAACCCCATCCCCGAGCGCATCATCACGCGTCCACCCAGCGCAGAGTTGCGACCCGATCAAAAAGACCAAGACAGTTTGCCCAGTTATGAAATCCTCGACGCCATACTGGTGCGATATATGGAAAACGATCAAAGCGCACAACAAATTGCTGATGCGGGCTTTGCCCAAGCCGATGTTGACAAGGTGACCCGTTTGTTACGAATCAATGAGTACAAACGTAGGCAATCTCCTGTTGGCATTCGCGTCACCCATCGAAGTTTTGGCAAAGATTGGCGTTATCCTATTACCAACAAATTTCGCGCCTAAAACCTTTAACATACAAACTAAGGAATTCTGACCATGAAACAAATCACCGCCATCATCAAACCATTCAAACTCGAAGAAGTACGTGAGGCGCTTGCAGAATGTGGTGTCACCGGACTCACGGTCACCGAAGTCAAAGGTTTTGGCCGACAAAAAGGACACACAGAGCTTTATCGCGGCGCAGAATACGTCGTTGATTTTTTACCCAAAGTAAAAGTAGAAGTGGTTGTCAAAACCAGTGACGTTGATCGTTGTGTTGACGCCATCATCAAGGCTGCACACACGGGCAAAATTGGCGACGGAAAAATATTTATTACAGCTGTTGAACGCGTGGTGCGTATTCGCACAGGAGAAGAAGACGAGTCTGCTGTTTGAGTTTTTTAAAGCGCAGACAACTGCGACGTTGGATTGAATCCTGCCGCTTGTACCAACTCTTTTAAAAGTTCAATCGGATTGTCATTGGCAATAATCAATTCCATTTGCCAATCGACCATGAATTGTTGTTGATGCGCATGCTTGGCAAAAGCGAGCAAACCATCGTAATAGCCTTGTGTATTGAGAAGCCCGATGGGTTTGTCGTGATAACCCAATTGACGCCAAGCCCAAACTTCAAAAAATTCTTCAAACGTGCCGATGCCCCCTGGTAGCGCCAAAAACACATCGGCTTTTTCGGCCATCATGCGTTTGCGCTCGTGCATGGTGTCCACCACATGCAATTCATCGCAGGTTTTGCGAGCCCATTCGCGCTCTTGCAATGCAATAGGGATGATGCCCACCACGCGACCCCCAGCTTTTGCAGTGGCGTCGGCCACCACGCCCATCAGGCCATTTTGACCGCCGCCATATAACAATTGGCCATGATGTTCGCCAATCCATTGCCCAACGGTTTGTGCCATTTGTTCATACATGGGATGTGCACCCATTCGAGATCCGCAATAGACACACACTGAAAAAGCAGGTTTCAAATCATCCACCTGTGAACAATAGCGGCTAACCATACGCCACCGCATAACAACAAACTCAAGAGGACAGCCGCGCTTCCCAAATCTTTGGCGCGTTTGGATAAATCATGAAACTCGGGACCAATTCGATCGATAGCAGTTTCGATACCCGTGTTGAGTAACTCAACAATCATCACCAATAAAACTGAGCCGATCAACAAACTGCTTTCAACCCAATTGGCGCCTAACCAAAAACCAATGGGGATGAGTACGATTGCAAGTTTGAATTCGAGAAAAAAAGCGGGCTCATGCATGCCTTGTTTTAAGCCTGCCCAAGAGTATCCCAGTGCGTGCCAAATGCGCGATAAGCCTTTGCGCTCTTTTTGTAAATTTTCAAAGTCATGCTTCATCGATTTCCTTGATTGATTCAACGTGCGACTTAGGTATAGTTTGATGAATCAATTGAGTGCCCGCCCACCGATCGTGCCAAAACTGTTGGGTTGGATGTAAGCGACTCAGAAGTGCCCACAAGACAACCCAACCTATGACACTCACAGACAACAGTATCGCATTCATATGAAAAAACCAAGACAATATCAATGGAGGTAAAAACCAGATCCAACTGGAGACATAGCGAATGAGCGCCTGCTTTTGAGTGGGTACCTCACCATTGGCTTGAGTAATTAGGATGTGCCATGTTTTCATGGCCAATGTTTGACCTTTATGCCAAAACCAAGTGAAGTAAATTCCAAAAACTAAAAAAATAAAGGCTTGCAAGCCCCATCGGTTTTGCATGGCGTGATGTGTTTGACTTAATGTGCCAAATAAATAACCTGCGATAAATACTACGCCAAAAAGCAGCATGCCTTCATAAAGCCAGCAGGCCATTCGTCTGCGTAAACTGGGTGTTTGCATAAAAAAACAGAGCGCGCGTCAACAAGTGCCGAATGGCTCAGTGTTGAGTTTGTTGTGAAGGGCCTTGAACAATCGGCAACAAAGTAACGGGGTGCACTTGTTCTGTTTCGACGCGCGGTTGCGAGACTTGATCGGGCTTGGGGGTTGGGGGCGATGTAAGTTTTTGAGGGTCAACGGGTTTAAGTGCAGTAGCCGCGCCTTTTGGGATAGATTTGGACGAAGAAAGCTTTTGTCTGTCTTGCGATGGCAATGCCAAATAGGCTTCCCACTTGGAGAGTTTCTCGTCGTTGCTCAATTGACTGACCTCGGCAAAATTGAGTCTTGCTTGTGCGCGTTGTTGTGAGCTTAAGGTGGCCCAATCTCTCATTCGACCTTGCAATTTGCTTTGTTCGTCTTTGGATAGGTCGGTAAAATTTTTGCTGAGTGCCAGCCATTTGCGCTTGTGGGCCTCACCCAGAACAGGCCAAATTTTGCTTAGTGGCGCTAAAGCAATTTTTTCGTTTTCTGTGAGTTGCTTCCAGTAGGGGGAGGATTCAACTTTTGTAGAAGCGGATGGTGTGGAAGCAGCAGTTTGCGTTTGCGAGAGAACTTGAAAATTGAAAAACAAACACCCAAGAAAAATAACAACTCCGTGCAAGCAAGGGGTTGTCAAGTTAATCCAAATTCTTGGGCTTGTTAACATTATTTTTCGGTTGAATCCTGAGTTTGTAGTTTGAGAAACTGCAAGAAACCGGAATCAACGTATGCGGTAGGTGGCAAATCGTCAATGAGGAGGGCCGAATCAACTTCGGCTAATTCGAAAGCGCGTTGATCGGTATGAAAAGATTGAATCACAAAAAGACCCACTACGAGAGCCATGAGCGGCACAAATGAAGCCAAGCTATTCCAAAATTTGAAGCGGGGCGTAGCGGCTAAAACACCATTTTGATTTTGTAATTGAGATGCCGTTTGAGTTTGAAAGGCCTCTTGACGGCGTGCAGCCGCTGCACGCGTTCGCGCAGCACGCAAACGCTCGGAAATATCGTGACCGAGTTGGTTGCTGGCCAGATCTAGTTGAGCGGCTATTTTGCGACCCATTAAATCGCTGGCTGTAGGTGTGTAGGCGGTTGTGTGTTTCATGGTTTTAGTCCTCTTTCGGTTAACGCCTTGTGCAAAGCCTGTACGGCACGGAAGCAATGTGTTTTGACACTTCCTTCCGTGCAACCCATGGCAGATGCTGTCTCAGAGACATCCAACTCCTCCCAATAACGCAGCAGGAAGGCTTCCCGTTGACGTCCTGGTAGATTTTGTACCTCTTCTTCGATGATGTGCAAGATTTCTGCCCGATTTAAGCCGTCTTCTGCGCTTTCTGAGGTCTGTGGGGCACCAAAATTGCCCAATTTTTCCAAAATGTCAAAATTTTCGTCAGTTTGCGCACCTTCAAAGTCGCTGAAGTTAGAAAAAAGTGCATTTTTGGTTTTCTGTCTGCGAAACCAATCCAGCGTGGTATTGGTCAAAATACGCTGAAAAAGCATAGGCAGCTCATCGATGGGCTTATCGCCATAGTTTTCGGCCAGCTTCATCATGCTGTCTTGCACAATATCCAAGGCTGCATCCTCATCTCTCACGTGATAAAATGATCGCTTGAAAGCGCGTTTTTCAACGCTGCTTAAAAACTGATGAAGTTCTTTTTCTGAAGCCAAAGCTTAATTGTCTCAAAAAAGTGAAAAATGGTGGACTGACATGGCGTGCGATTATGACATTTCAAAAAAATGTTCAATGAATTTAAAAAACAACAGATAAAAATGACATAATCTAAAGTTATTCATCACCAAGGCAAACGGGTCTGGGTTTGGCGCATTAAGCGCCTTTGGCTTCAGGTCTTAAGTTCCGACGCGCCTCCACAAGGGGTCGAGTAGGAGCACCCAAGGTTTTTCGTTTTCGAAAATCAAAAGGTTCATCATGGAAATCACCAAAGCTGAAATTCAATCGGCATCTGCCGTATCTGACATTTCATCTGCGCCCAACGAGCTCAATGGGTCAGAAATCATGGTCAAAGCCCTTCAGGCTGAAAACGTTAAGTTTATGTGGGGCTACCCAGGCGGTGCGGTCCTCTACATTTACGACGCTTTGTACAAACAAGACTCGATACAACACGTGCTCGTCAGACACGAGCAAGCAGCTGTTCATGCGGCTGATGGTTATGCGCGTGCAACTGGTGAGGTGGGTGTTGCGCTGGTCACATCAGGGCCTGGCGTCACCAATGCAGTCACTGGTATAGCAACGGCATACATGGATAGCATTCCCATGGTGATCATCACGGGGCAAGTGCCAACGCACGCCATCGGTTTGGATGCATTTCAAGAATGCGATACCGTTGGTATAACGCGCCCCATCGTCAAACATAATTTTTTAGTCAAAGATGTTCGCGAACTTGCAGACATCATGAAAAAGGCTTTCCATATTGCGCGCACGGGCAGACCTGGCCCAGTGGTTGTGGATATTCCTAAAGACATTTCATTCAAAAAAACAAGCTATCACGGCTATCCCAAAAAAATAGAGATGCGCTCTTACAACCCTGTGCTTAAAGGGCACGGCGGTCAAATTCGCAAAGCATTGCAGTTGTTACTCAAAGCCAAGCGACCTTATATTTACACTGGCGGCGGTGTTATTTTGAGTAATGCATCGCAAGAGTTACGCATATTGGTGGATATGTTGGGTTATCCCTGCACCAACACCCTCATGGGCTTGGGTGCTTATCCTGCTTCAGATCCTAAATTTTTAGGCATGCTCGGAATGCACGGCACCATTGAAGCCAACAATGCCATGCAAAACTGCGACGTGTTGTTAGCCGTTGGTGCACGCTTTGATGATCGTGTGATTGGTAACCCCAAACACTTTGCACAAAACGAACGCAAGATCATTCACATCGATATCGATCCATCAAGCATTTCTAAGCGAGTCAAAGTCGATATTCCAATTGTTGGCGATGTCAAAGACGTGCTCACAGAAATGATTGGAATGATTCGCGAGGGTGGGCACAAACCCGATCCTCAAGCCATCGCAGGTTGGTGGGAGAGTATTCAAGGCTGGCGCGGTCGCAAATGTTTAGCTTATGACCTTGGTAGCAATGATGTGATCAAACCCCAATACGTGGTTGAAACTTTGTGGAACCTCACCAAAGATGCAGACACATACATCACCTCCGATGTCGGTCAACATCAAATGTGGGCTGCTCAATACTATCCATTCAATGAACCCCGTCGTTGGATTAATTCGGGTGGATTAGGCACTATGGGTGTCGGTATTCCATACGCCATGGGCATCAAGTTGGCCAAGCCCGATAGCGAGGTGTATTGCGTCACAGGTGAAGGCTCTGTACAAATGTGTATACAAGAACTTTCAACTTGTTTGCAATACAACACGCCCATCAAAATCGTAGCGCTCAACAATCGTTATTTGGGCATGGTTCGTCAGTGGCAAGAAATCGAATACTCAGGTCGATACAGCCATAGTTACATGGATGCGTTGCCCAATTTCGTCAAATTGGCCGAGGCCTACGGTCATGTGGGCATGCTCATCGAAAAACCTCAAGATGTAGAGCCTGCATTGCGTGAGGCTCGCAAACTCAAAGATCGCACGGTTTTTATGGACTTCAGAACAGATCCCACAGAAAACGTATTCCCCATGGTTCAAGCAGGCAAAGGCATTACCGAAATGCTTTTGGGTAGCGAAGACCTCTAAACCTATTCATCAACCTTTTAGAAGAATCTATTGTTTGCCAAGCCTTGTCGTTACCGCGACTCGGGGAGGGCAACGAAAAGAGGAATCTCATGAAACACATCATTGCTGTCTTAATTGAAAACGAACCGGGTGCTTTGTCACGCGTGGTTGGATTATTTTCTGCGCGCGGCTACAACATCGAATCATTAACTGTTGCGCCAACCGAAGATCCCAGTTTGTCTCGCATGACGATTCAAACTGCAGGCTCAGATGACGTGATCGAACAAATTACAAAACATCTCAACCGCTTGATTGAAGTTGTTAAAGTGGTGGACCTCACCGAAGGCGCGTATACCGAGCGTGAATTGATGATGGTTAAGGTGCGCGCGGTGGGCAAAGAGCGCGAAGAGATGAAAAGAATGGCCGACATTTTTCGAGGTCGCATCATTGATGTAACCGAAAAAAGTTACACCATCGAATTGACGGGCGATCAAGCCAAAAACGATGCGTTTTTGGTGGCGATTGATCGCAGCGCCATTTTGGAGACGGTCCGCACAGGTGCCAGTGGCATCGGTCGCGGTGAACGTGTATTGCGGGTCTGACCGCTCAAATTTTTTTAGGAGAAATCATGAAAGTTTATTACGACAAAGATTGTGATCTAAGCGTCATCAAAGGAAAAACCGTTGCCATCATTGGTTATGGTTCACAAGGGCACGCACACGCACAAAACCTCAACGACTCTGGCGTTAAGGTGGTTGTGGGCTTGCGCAAAAACGGCGCGAGCTGGAATAAAGTTGCGATGGCAGGCCTCAAGGTTTTAGAAGTGGCTGAAGCAGTCAAGAGCGCTGACGTGGCCATGATTTTGTTGCCTGACGAACAAATTGCAAGCGTCTATCAAAACGACGTGGAACCCAATATTCGAAAAGGTGCTTCTCTTGCATTTGCACACGGATTCAATGTTCATTACAACCAAGTTGTGCCTCGCGCTGATTTGGATGTGTGGATGGTGGCTCCCAAGGCACCTGGCCATACCGTTCGCTCAACATACACACAAGGCGGCGGCGTGCCTCACTTGGTTGCAGTTCATCAAGATACCAGCGGCAAAGCCCGTGACTTGGCACTCAGCTATGCAATGGCCAACGGTGGCGGCAAAGCTGGCATCATCGAAACCAATTTCCGTGAAGAAACTGAAACCGATTTATTCGGTGAGCAAACGGTGTTGTGCGGTGGTGCCGTTGAACTCATCAAAATGGGCTACGAAACTTTGGTTGAAGCTGGCTATGCCCCCGAGATGGCTTACTTTGAATGTTTGCATGAACTCAAACTCATTGTTGACTTGATTTATGAAGGTGGTATTGCCAACATGAATTACTCGATCTCTAACAATGCAGAGTATGGTGAGTACGTCACAGGTTCTGAAGTCATTAACGAGCAGTCACGCGTTGCGATGCGCAATGCACTCAAGCGCATTCAAACAGGCGAGTACGCCAAGAGCTTTATTTTGGAAGGCAGAACCAATTACCCAAGCATGACAGCGCGTCGTCGCTTAAATGCCGAGCACTCCATTGAGATTGTTGGTGCACAACTGCGCGCCATGATGCCTTGGATTGCTAAAAACAAATTGGTCGACCAGACTCGCAACTGATTTTTATCAATGAACTATCCCCATCCTATTTTGGCGCGTGAAGGTTGGCCCATTATCGCGTTCAGCTTGGTGATATCAGCCGTGATAACGGTTTTGGTTGGTTGGAAATGGGCTTTGCCTTTTTATGTGATCTCTATTTTTGTGATTCAATTTTTTAGAGATCCTGCGCGTCCCATACCAACCCAAGCAGATGCGGTTCTTTCACCCGCTGACGGTCGCATTGTCAAAATTGAAAAAGTACGCGACCCTTATGCAGATAGGGATGCATTGATGATCAGTGTTTTTATGAATGTTTTTAATGTTCACAGCAATCGGGTGAGTGTTGATGGTGTTGTCAAACTCGTTCAATACTTTCCTGGTTTGTTTGTCAATGCAGATTTAGACAAAGCATCATCGGACAATGAACGCAATGCGGTGGTCATTGATGCACAAATCAATGGCCGATCGCATACCGTTACTTTGGTTCAGGTGGCTGGACTGATTGCCAGACGTATTCTTTGTTATGTTCAAGAAGGAGCAGTTCTCCAAAAAGGCGAGCGATATGGCTTCATTCGATTCGGCTCTCGGGTCGATGTGTATCTTCCTCTGACGGCAAAGCCTTGTGTCGGTCCTGGCGATAAAGTTTCTGCCGCCAGCACCATATTAGCTACTCTTTAAAAGGTCAGATTAATACTATGGACGAGACTACTCAAGAAGAGACCGTTAAAAAGCCTCGCAAAGGCATTTACATGTTGCCCAACTTGGTTACGCTTGCAGCTTTGTTCGGCGGCTTCTATGCCATTGTGATGGCCATGAATGAAAACTTTCACATGGCCACCATTGGTGTGTTTTGCGCCATGGTGTTAGACAGCCTCGACGGTCGCGTTGCTCGCATGACCAATACCCAAAGCGCGTTTGGTGAGCAAATGGATTCTTTGTCAGACATGGTATCGTTTGGTGCTGCCCCCGCTCTGATTGCATACGAATGGGGCCTGCGAGGCCTGGGTCGCTGGGGTTGGATCGCAGCTTTTGTTTATTGCGCGTGCGCGGCGTTGCGATTAGCTCGTTTCAATGTCAATACTGCGGTGGTGGATAAGCGATTTTTTCAAGGCCTGCCTTCGCCTGCTGCCGCGGCCATTGTGATGGGCTTTGTGTGGCTCATCAATGAATGGGGTATGCCCGGTCATTCTGTGTCGTGGTTGATGTTTGCGTTTTGTTTGTTCTCGGGCCTCACCATGGTCACCAACTTGCCATTTTTTAGTTTTAAAGATGTGCAAATGAAAAAAAGCGTTCCATTTGCGGCCATTGTGTTGCTCACGCTTATTATTGCCGTCATCAACATTGACCCGCCATCGGTTTTATTCACTTTGTTTCTCGTCTATGGACTCAGTGGTTACGTGGTTTATTTTTGGCGTCGATCCAAGGGTTTGCAAACCAGCGTCATCAGCACATCCACCGATGAACCCGACGAAGAAGGGTTGCACAAGTAAAAATTTTTTGCATCAACTTTAAAAATTGTGATATATTAGATATCGTGAATTTAAAACTACCATTGACATTACTAAGCTTTAACGGGCTCGGTTGGTAGCGCGCGATTCACTCCAACCTCAAGGCCCGTATGCAAACCGCGACGGGCCTTTTGTTTTGTGGCAACCACCTTGGCATTTTTAAATCGAGGACATCATCATGAGCGATCAATTGATTATTTTTGACACCACCTTGCGCGATGGCGAGCAATCTCCTGGCGCATCTATGACGCGCGAAGAAAAATTGCGTATCGCTAGACAGTTAGAAAGATTGAAGGTCGACGTCATTGAGGCAGGTTTCGCAGCTAGTTCAAATGGTGATTTTGAGGCCGTCAAATCGATTGCAAACACAATCAAAGAATCGGTGGTGTGTTCTTTATCGCGCGCCAATGACCGTGACATTTCACGCGCTGCTGAAGCGCTCGCTGGCGCTAAACGTTCACGCATTCACACATTCATTGCAACCTCTCCGTTGCACATGGAAAAGAAATTGCGAATGACCCCCGATCAAGTATTTGAGCAAGCCAAGCAATCCGTTAGATTCGCGCGCAATTTGGTCGAAGATGTCGAATTCAGTCCCGAAGACGGTTATCGCAGCGACCCTGATTTTTTGTGTCGAGTCATTGAAGCTGCTATTGCCGAAGGTGCAACGACCATTAACGTTCCAGATACAGTGGGTTATGCGGTTCCTGAGTTGTATGGTTTGTTTATCAAAAATTTGCGTGATCGCATTCCCAATAGCGACAAGGCGATTTGGTCTGTTCACTGCCATAACGATTTGGGTATGGCTGTGGCCAACTCTTTGGCGGGAGTGCAAATTGGTGGCGCTAGACAAGTCGAGTGCACGATCAACGGCTTGGGCGAGCGCGCAGGCAATTGTTCTTTAGAAGAAGTTGTGATGGCTGTTAAAACACGAAAAGATTATTTTGGATTAACACTTAACATTGATACCAAACACATATTGGCGGCGTCCCGCATGGTGAGCCAAACCACGGGCTTTGTTGTTCAACCCAACAAAGCCGTGGTGGGTGCCAATGCGTTTGCTCATGCTTCTGGCATTCATCAAGACGGCGTCTTAAAAGCGCGCGATACCTATGAAATCATGCGTGCCGAAGACGTGGGCTGGAGCGCCAACAAATTGGTGTTGGGCAAGCTCAGTGGTCGTAATGCATTCAAGCAGCGTTTGCAAGAAATGGGTGTGGAGCTTGCAAGCGAAGCCGAAGTCAATACCGCATTTGCAAATTTCAAAGAATTAGCGGATCGCAAAAGTGAAATCTTTGACGAAGATATTTTGGCTTTGGTCAGCGATGAAAGCGTGTCTGCCGAAAAAGAACATTTTGGATTTGTCTCATTGGCACAGCAAAGTGAAACGGGCGAGCGTCCTCACGCACGCATTGTGATCACTTCGGGCGGCAAAGAAATCAAATCTGAATCAGACGGCAATGGTCCTGTGGATGCATCGCTCAAAGCCATCGAAAAACACGTGCAAAGTGGCGCCGAAATGGTTTTGTATTCGGTCAATGCGATCAGCGGTTCGACCGAGAGTCAAGGCGAGGTTACCGTTCGACTTCAAAATAACGGACGAGTTGTTAACGGCGTGGGCTCCGACCCCGATATTGTAGTGGCGTCAGCCAAGGCCTACCTTAATGCGTTAAATAAGTTACAAAGCAAAGCCGAGCGGGTGGCCGCCCAAGGCTAAAAAAGGCCCCGCAGCTTTTTTAACTTGATGAGTTTCGTGCAAGTGATTGATATTGCATGATTTTTTGATTGGGGTTACACTCGGCACCTATAAAACAGCAGGTTCACTGCTCAAAGGAATGCGCTTGAAAAGACTCATATTGGCAACTTCATTATTTCTTTCGTATTCATTGGTTTGGTCGCAAAATCAAACCCCTTCAAGAAATACCCCAAGTAAAACCAACATCGCGTCCAAGTCCAAGGCCTCTGCCAAGGGAAAAGTTAAATCCATTAAAAAAGTTAGCGTCTCCAAAATCCCACAAAGACCATCGTTTGGTCAATTGGCGGGCTTGCACGACACGCTCGACACCTTATCTCTCAAGTCAAGCGTTGCTTATGTCATCGATCAAGAGACGCAAGAAATCTTGCTCAGCAAAAATGATCAGGCGGTATTGCCCATTGCATCAATCACCAAATTAATGACAGGCGTGATTGTTCGTGAATCGAATCTTTCGATGGATGAGCCCATCACCATTTCACAAGAAGATGTTGATACCGAAAAGGGAAGTCGTTCACGATTAATGGTGGGTGCAACACTCAGTCGAGGTGAGTTATTGCATTTAGCTTTGATGGCCAGTGAAAACCGCGCAGCGCATGCTTTGGGTCGATCACATCCTGGTGGCCTGTCCGAGTTTGTAAAGTTGATGAATATCAAGGCTACACAAATCGGAATGAAAGATACTTTTTATGTGGAGCCCACAGGTTTGTCGAGTAAGAATCAATCGAGTGCAAAAGATTTAGCAACTTTGGTTGGATTTGCATACAACGATTTGGTCATTAGAGATCTCAGCACATCAAGTAGTCATGCTGTTTCTGTAGGCAATAAAACGCTTCAATACAAAACTACCAATAATTTGGTGAGCAGTCCAAATTGGGATATTGGACTGCAAAAAACAGGTTATATATCTGAAGCTGGTCAATGCCTTGTGATGCAAGCCAAAATTGCGGGTCGCAAACTCATCATGGTATTTTTAGACTCTGCGGGTCGCTTCAGTCGCATTGCTGATGCAGAGCGTGTACGTAAATGGGTTGAAACCTATCACTCAGCTCG
>RFYV01000052.1 GCA_009921265.1 Betaproteobacteria bacterium
ACCAAGGCAAATACCGATTCAAGTTCAATCTCATTGGATTAACGCCTCGCTCGTTGCTTGAAGGCTATGCAATCGCAATTGATGAGATACATACGCACAACGCTTGGCGAATTCAGTTGATACTCGCCATTGTTCTGGATCGTCGGTTGGTTTGGTGTTATCAATGACGTCAACAATGCGGCCTGGCCTGGGGCTCATGATGACTATTTTTTGCGCCATACTGACCGCTTCAAATACGCTGTGCGTGACAAACAAAGTTGTGAACGATTGTTTGCGACACAAAGAAAGCAAATCGTCGTTTAATCGCATGCGGGTGATTTCATCGAGCGCAGCAAATGGTTCATCCATCAATAAAACTTGTGGCGTGGTGATTAAGGAGCGCGCAATCGAAACACGCATTTTCATACCACCCGACAATTGACGCGGATACGCGTGCTCAAAGCCTTGTAAGCCCAAGGACGCGATTTGTTGTTGAATGAGACCTTGGCTATCGCTAATAGAAGTGCCCGCCAGTTTTAATGGCAAGTGAATATTTTGGGACACAGTTGCCCAAGGCATCAATGTGGGGTCTTGAAAAACAAATCCAATCGGAAATGATTCAGTCGATACTTCACCACAATGGTGCTCTACAAAACCAGACGTGGGCTGATCTAATCCTGCGATGATGCGAAGCAAAGTGCTTTTGCCGCATCCTGATGGACCTAAAAATACAACAAACTCACCTTGCGCAATCGATAAAAAAACATTTTGAAGTGCAATAATCGATTCAGAGAATTGATGACTGACTTCATGAATTAAAATAATTTCACGATCGACTTTCAAGTGATAAATTCCAAATAACTTTCAAAGACACCCACGTGCACCAATGCGTTATCAGTTGTATCGGGCCACAAGTCTTGGCTTTTGAATTGAACGTCGTAGGTGGGTTCGTCGTCCGCATGAATGCCATGCGCATGTGCATCAGGAAATGGATACGCAGGTGACTGCTTGACGATCACGCCCACTTTGCCACGAATGTATCCAGGCATGCGCACATGACCCGATACGTGATCGGATCGCACGCGTACAGTTTGACCGATTTGAAAACTCCGTTTGTTGGGCCAATTGCTTCGACCAGGACCGAGTGGCAAAGACAATGGAAAACTGCCCATGGCTCGCTCTTCAAGCTCCTCTAAAGAAAGCACGCCTTTTTCAACACACAATGTGGCCAAACTCGTGAGCGTGCGTTCGTAATAACTGGCCGTCATGTAATGACGCGGCTCCATTCGCTCAATAGCGTGTCGATATTCGTCCATATTAAAAATTCCAAGCTTGACTGCGTAGCCATACAAGGTGTTAATTCTTTTTTCCCACTCTTCATGAAAGACGGGTGCATCTGAACTGTATCGAACGGTACCAAAACCTTGTCTACCACCTAAATCGTGTACGCCATCCATATCATGCCTCCGTTAAACGTGAAACACCAATCATGGCGTCTTTGGTTACGATTGCAGCCAACTGCTCTTCGCTCCAACCCTTTGTATATGCAGGTCGAACGGGCAAAACCATATAACGCGTATCAGCTGTCGTGTCCCATACTCTTAACTCGATATCAGGCGACAAATCCAATCCCATTTCACGCAAAACCGTGCGCGACTCTCGAACAATGCGCGAACGGTATTCCAAATCTTTGTACCACTGGGGTGGCAATCCAATCACCGTAAACGCTGTGCACGAACACAAGGTGCAACAAATCACGTTGTGCAAGTAAGGTGTATTTTCCAAAACAACCAAATGTCGATGATGTTTGGGTAATTCAATTTCTAACTCGCCAACCGCTGCAACACCATTTTGAAAAAGACGCTTGCGAAACTCGGAATCCACCCATGCTTTGGCTACGACACGCGCACCACGCTCGGGCAACCACACATCTTCTACGTTATGAAGCCCCTCTTTAATGCCTTTGCTGACGTGAAGCCCTTTGGCTTCTAAAGCATCTTCGATGGCCTTGGCGCGTTGAAGAACAGGGGCAATTGAATTGTGCATTGTTTTCATTAGATCGTTTCCGTTATAAAAAATTCATGCGTGACGATGCATGAAGTCTGCAAATTGATCAGCCAAAACTGGATAGTGTTCGGCCCATTGTGGAAAGGGTATCAAGTCTAAATCTTGATCTTCAATGGGCAAACAAAACAACTCTGCATTGGGAATGAGACGAGCAGCCGTCAATCCATTGACCGATGAATGTGTTTTATCGTTTCCAGGCACCACCATCGTGGGGACTTGATAGGCTTCTAGTTCAGCTTGAGGAATGCCCATCACAGGATAATATTTGCCACTGTTGAATTGATCAAGCCAACTTGACATCACTCTTATGTACTCTTGAGGATCCATCGCCATCAATCGCTCTTTGCTCGCTGGATTAAGGGCCAAGCGCTCGCGATAGGCTTCGGTGTCGCAAACGCCTTGCATGCCGCCCTCTTGCGCGGCCTTGATGAATTGTCCGTAATAGATATTGGGCAATCTACCCGCTGCAAATGCACCACCCGTGACACGCATCAACAACAATCCTTGAACGGCTTGTGGGTGACGACGCTTGACCGTCATTGACAATCGCGCACCCGCAGAAGATCCGCCATAAAAAGAAGCCTCTGTTGTGTAGTGACGAACCAATGCATGCAAGTCATCGGCCCATTGATCTTCTTCACCCCCTGGACCACCGATGATGATGTCTGAAGCGCCTGTGTTGCGACGATCGTGCACTAACACACGAAAACCCTTGGCTGCAATTAATTTGGCTAAAGGCGCCATTTCAAGATAGCGGTGTCGACCGCCTGAGTTGAGCGCCAATAACGGACCTTGATCGCCGTAAATTTCATGATAAATCTGCGCGGAGTGAATTTTTAGATACGGCATAAAACTTTACACGTTGATTTGATTTGTCATCCTAACTGCAAAATTAACTCATTTGTCCATTTTTTGCAATAAAAACAGGTAACAGAGTCGACCCGGGTCTAAAATAAAGTCATTACTTAAAATTTCCCATCCTTGAAATATCGGAGTTTGATATGCGCCTTGGCTACTTCACCATGCCTGTCCACCCTGCCACTCGCAGCCCAACGGACACCCTCAGAGAGGACAGAGAGATAATCATATTGGCCGACGTGTTGGGTTATTACGATGCATTTGTGGGCGAGCATCTCACAGACTTGATTGAAAACATCACCAACAGCATGATGTTTCAAGCCACACTGATTCACTCAACCAAACAAATCAAACTTGGCACAGGCACCACCAACCTTTCGCATGTGCATCCCGTGTTGGTTGCATGTCATGCGGCTATGTTTGATCATCTCTCTCAGGGACGTTTTATTTTGGGTGTGAGCCCAGGCGCTTTGCCGTCCGACGCTGAAGCCTTGGGTATTTTCGATGAAGACCGCAACAAAATGTTTGCAGAATCGATCGAAGTGATTTTTAAAATTTGGCAATCAGATCCACCCTACGATATTCAATTGCCTGACAACCGTTTCAAAATTTCAACGCTTCAAACATTGGATAATTTTTCTCACACAGGAAAAATGTATAAACCCTATCAATCACCAAGGCCTGAAATTGTCGGTACTGTTGTCGCGCCTTTTTCTAAAGGTGTGATTGCGATGGGTGAGAAAGACATGCATCCCATATCAGCCAACTTTTTATACGACTGTTGGCTTCAATCGCATTGGGACAACTATGCATTGGGAAAATCAAATGTAGGCTTGGTAGCATCGCGAGAAGATTGGCGCGTTGCAAGAACCATCATGGTGCATGACGATCACAAAACGGCAGTCAATTACGGCAAAGATTCGAGTCAGAGTCCCTATCGTTTTTATTACAACAATTTAGCGCACAAACTCAGAAAAGGAAAACGCGACGCGGTCTTTTCAAAGAGCGGTCAAACACCAGAAAATCCAGTACCTGTGGACGACATTTTGGATGAATTAGTGATTGCAGGTGATGTCAATTATGTCGTCGATCAAATCTTAGCCCTGCATCACCAATTAGGTGGATTTGGTGAACTCGTTTATGCTGGACTTGATTGGACAGACCCGCTGCTTGCCCGCAGATCAATGGTTCTAATGGCCGAACAAGTAATGCCCAAAGTCAATCAAGCCTTGGGCAAAACTTAAGCAACCAATTTAACCTACCGCGTTTAATATTTTGTTACCTGCTTGAACGGGATTGGCGTGAATCAAAATCACGGCAATCACACAGGTTTCTGTGCCTCGGTTAATCCAATTGTGGATGGTGCCTTTTTGCACCATCACGTCGCCTGTTTTCAAATGGACTTCAACTCCGTTGTCGAGTTCCATATCGATCTCGCCCTTCATCACAATCAAATAATCCACCGAGTCGGTTCTGTGCATGCGGTGTTCAACACCAGGCCTGAAATCAAGAATTCTAAACACACTGCCGTTTTCAATCATGGTGAATTTACCATCGCGCATGCCACCATCTTCATGACCTGAGTTGTTTGCAGGCACTGTATCGGTTGTCCAGATATTGCAAATATAGGCATTACCGCGCCCTTGTTTGAAGTGACGACAAACCTCGTCGATTTCAACAATTGCATTTCCTTGGTCGTCATGACCGGTGACGACTCTGCGAATTTGGGGCACATCTTCAATAGACATCAACATCTCCTTTAAAAATTAGCTTGGAATAATCACACTTGAACCCGTCGTTTGACCACTTTGTAAATCCGCGTGCGCTTTCACAATATCGTCTAATGCATAGTGCTGATGAATCGATAATTTGAGCGCGCCCTTTTTGAACATAGAAAATACAGCAGCAGCCGAATCACGAAGTTCTTGTGGTGACGCTGTGTAGGTAACCAAGGTTGGACGCGTGAAATATAGCGATCCCATTTTTTGCAGAGTTGCTGCAGCAACGGGTGGAGGCGCACCAGTGGTTGAACCAAAAGAAACAAAATAGCCACGAGGCGACAATGATTGGATGGACGCTTCAAAAGAATCTTTGCCAACTGAATCGAAAACAACGGGCACACCCACTGCGTTTGTTAGTTGTTTAACTCGCGCGGCAATATCTTCAGACTTTCGATCGATACAAAACTCATAGCCATTGGCAAGGGCCAAAGCCACCTTGTTTGAACCACCCGCAACGCCAATCATCCGCGCACCCAAGTGTTTGCCCCATTGACCCGCCAACAGGCCCACACCCCCAGCGGCTGCATGCATCAAAACAAATTCACCTTCCTTGACGCTATAGCAACGATTCATTAAATATTCAACGGTCATTCCTTTGAGTAAGATGGCTGCGATCTCTTCATCACTCATAAAATCAGGTGAATGTAATAACCGAGCAACAGGATAATTTCGAACGGATGCACAAGCACCTAAATTTGGACTTCCTGCATAACAAACGCGATCGCCCACTTTGAAATCAGAAACACCAGGCCCGACTTTTTCGACGACGCCCGCGGCCTCTGTTCCTAAACCTGTGGGCAATTGAGTCGGGTATACACCTGATCGTGTGTAAATATCTTGGTAATTAAAACCGATGGCTGTTTGACGAATGGTGACATGACCCGTCTCTGGATCTGGAACGTCAATCGTTTCTACACGAAGAACTTCTGGATCGCCCGTTTGATGAACAAGTACTGTTTTAGATTTCATATTTTCTCCACATCAAGAGTTACTAACATTGAACGATTCAATCATAATAGCCCAATCTCGCTGATTAAACGATTAAACTTCACCCCATTCTTACCCTTCAATCCATCATAGTAGAACATGAACACCACCACCAGCCCTCACCTTGCAGTCCGCCCCGAATGGTTGGCGCTTCTTGAAGAAGAAATCATTGAACCCGATCTCCCGATTGTTGATCCCCATCATCACCTATGGGATCATTTAGGCAATCGGTATTTTGTGCATGATATTTTGCAAGACATCGCATCAGGTCACCGCATCAGCGCTACAGTTACCATCGAATGCGGCGCCATGTACACCCCCTTTTTAACGCCCGAACTCAGCCCCATTGGCGAAACACAATTTTTATGCGGACAAGCGGCGATGGCCGATAGCGGCAAATACGGTGAATGCAGAGTCTCTGCTGGCATCGTCGGTCATGCAGATTTGCGTTTAGGCTCTGCGGTTGAATCAGTGTTGCAAGCGCATATACAAGCAGGTGGTGGACGCTTCAAAGGTGTTCGATATTCTTCGGTGTGGCATCCAGACCCCACTGCAAGAGGTTCTTTGGCCAATCCACCGCCTTATTTATTAGCTGATCCCAACTTTAGAAAAGGATTTGCTCAACTCGCACCACTGGGATTGTCTTTTGACGCATGGATGTATCACACTCAGCTGCCTGAGTTGCTAGATTTAGCACGTGCATTTCCAGAAACTTCTATTGCACTCAATCACATGGGTGGCTTTAATGGCATCGGTCCTTATGCAGGTCAACGCGACGCTGTTTTTGCAGAATGGAAACCGATGATGAAAGATTTGGTTGCATGCAAAAATATCAATATCAAAATCGGTGGCATGGGCATGCGATTGTTTGGCTTTGATTTGGCGTCACGCGACACGCCGCCCTCGTCTTCGCAATTGGCTCAGTTGTGGAAACCGTATGTCGAAACCTTGATTGAAATGTTTGGCGCCAAACGCTGTATGTTCGAGAGTAATTTTCCAGTGGACAAGGGCAGTTTCAGTTACGGCGTTGCATGGAATACATTCAAACGATTAAGCCATCATGCCACCGTTAATGAAAAAAATGATTTGTTTCATCAAACGGCGACACGCTTTTACAAATTGTAATTTGTGACTTTAAACTTTTAATAACTCAGTCAGTTGATCGGCTGTTTTTATTTTTTCAAATTCATGAATCATCGACAAACTGTCTTTGATTTTTTGATCTGACAAATGCGACAACGGCATTAATTTTTGATATTTGCGATCGATGTCAACCCAATCGATTCCACGTACGCCAGAGCCAAGCGCGGCCTTGCATGTGTTTCTGTGTATCTCACCCGATTTCATTTGAATGATCACTGTGCCGCCATGTCGATGCGTGAATCTATCAGGTAATGGTGTTGGATTGGGATCAAATACCACTTTATCTTGCAACTTTGTGATCAATGGATCGGTCATTTTTGCTGCGGTCATGTGTTCCCAATCAAACCTGCGATCGGCCACGCTTGCTGCAACAAAATAAACCACGCTGTGCGCGGCACCAATCAAATCACGTGGATGCGTTTTGCCACCCCAATCGCGCATTTGCGCTGCTGAAATCGTAATGGAATGCACTTCATTGGGGTCCACATTTCCTTCAATCGCTGCAGTTGCCGCAGCTTCAGCAATCGCATGAAATGGATGGCCGCCTGGCATGAGTTTGATGGCCATATCTGTGACGATATCCCATGACTGTCCCCAATCTTTGGAAATATCTTCAATGGCTTGACCACCCATCGCTTGCAAAAATCCACGCGGCGCTTCAAGAGAATTAATTTCGGATTGAAAGCCACGGTGCGCGGCCATTGCCGCTTGAATGCCAAGCATTGCTGACAAACTCGCGTGGTATTCACGCGCACAACTGGTGTCGGCAGCAATGGCCAGTCCACCAATTGATGTCGCTGCAATCACCATCGCGTGCGCCATTTGTTCCGTATTCAATTGAAGCAAACAACCCGTTGCAACAGCGGCACCAAACACCGTGGAGACCGAGCCGTGAAATCCTTTTTGCATACGACCTGGCGTTAATGATTCGTCGATGCGTCCTGCAATTTCATAACCCAAAACCATGGCATGCAAAATTTCTTCGCCTGTGCGGCCTAATTTTTCTGCCATGGCAATCGATGAGGATGAAATAATCGTACCGATGTGTGCAATGCTCCGCATATCACTGTCGTCGGATGCAGCAGCATCGCTCGATACCGCATTTAAACGTGCAGCACTTGCAACTGGCAATTTGATTCCATCAAACCAAACGGTTGAGTGATGCGCACCCGCATTTTCTTTTTCAATAGCACGAATCACTTGAGTGGATGCGATATCAAATCCCATTGCACAACTGGCCACCGTACTGGCCAAACTCATTTTGGCGCGCTCAAGCGCCAATGGGGGCAAATCACCAACGCGTGTGGATGTGACCGACTGGGCCAACTGAGAAGCAAGTGTCATGTGTCTACCTTATTCAACCACTATACCAGCGGCCTTGATCACTTCAGACCAACGCGATGTTTCACTTTGAATCATCTTGCCGTATTCATCACCAACTAACAAATTGGCTTCTGCGCCCATGGCATGAATACGCGCTTGTAAATCGGGCGTTGCCATTGCAGCAAGAACACTTTTAGCGAGCCACTCATAGGCTTCTTTGGGTGAACCTTTGGGTACCGTAAAGCCCACCCAATTGTTAGATACAAAAGGAACGCCTTGTTCACTGGCCGTTGGAATATTTGGTGCAGCAGACGCACGTTTGGCAGACGAAACAGCCAACGCACGCATCTTGCCACTGGTGACATGAGGCAAGCCCGTTGGCATCGCAGTCACCATTAAATCAACTTGATTGCCCAGTAATCCAACCACAGCGTCCCCCATACCTTTGTATGGAATTTGTTGCATGGTGATTCCCGCACTGCGCGAAAATAATTCACTCACCAAATGATTGACGCCACCATTACCAGAACTTCCATAATTTATTTTTTTCGGATTGGCCTTGGCATATGAAACCAATTCACCTAATGTTTTGATATTGCTGTTGGCGTTTACCGTAAGAACAAAAGGCATTTGCGCAATCAAGGTGATCGGTGTTAGATCGCTGTGCTCAAAAGTGAGTTTGTTTCCAAAAATGCCTGGCAACATGGTGAAGGTTGCATCGGTTGCCACGATGGTGTAACCGTCGGGTGTGGCTTTGGCGCCTGCTTCGTATCCAATGCGCCCACCTGCACCGCCGCGATTTTCAACCACAAAGGCTTTGCCTGTTTGCTCGGTGATTTTGAGCGCGACTTGTCGAGCCACATTATCAGACACGCCACCTGCAACAAAAGGCACAATAATTCGAATGGGTTTATCGGGATAGGCCGCGTTTGCAGTTGCACCCAATACCAAACCACCCACCAACAATACCGATTGAATCATTTGAAAATATTTCACGACTACGTCTCCTTTGATTGACAAAATTTCTGCCCTATGAATATGCATTCACACGCAATACTAAACCACTCTCGAAAACCCTTGTTCAAAGATTTTTTTCTTGATCAGCCCATGGATGGCCCAATGAACTTGCGCTGAGTCCCCCATCGACCACAATCTCTGTTGCTGTGATGTAACTCGCGTCATCGCTGGCCAAAAATGCAACCGCTTTGGCCACATCCCAAGCTTCGCCCATTCGGCCCATTGGAACCACTTTGTTGCGCGCGTCTAGCGCCTCTTCGTATCCATCACCAAACTTGGTTTTCATGCGAGCCGTGATGCGGGGGGTGGCCATCAAACCAGGTCTCACCGACACCACACGCACACCTTTGCCTGCATATTGAACGGCTAAATTTTTGGTAAATGCGTCTACTGCGCCTTTGGAACTTGAATATGCAATACTGGGATATAAAAAACTAATCGCCGCCATGGATGAGTTGTTGATGATGACGCCACTCTTTTGCGCAGTCATAACGGGCAACACATGTTTACAAGTGAGAAACATGGATTTAACGTTAGCATTCATCAATCGATCCCATACTTCTTCTTCGAGCTCTTCAGGACCTCCTAGAGATTGCAAACCCACATTATTAAACAAAATATCAATGCGTCCCCATTTTTTCATACAAGCGTCAACAGCGGCTTTGATGTCGCTTTGCTGGGTCACATCGGCCGTGTGTGTCACACAGGTGCCACCCTCCGATTGAATTGCTTCAACCGTCGGTGCTAAGTTTTCTGCGCTGGAATCGAGCGCAAAAATTTTGGCCCCTTCACGAGCGAGCAAGACCGAAACAGCTTTGCCATTACTCCAACCGGGTGAGGATGCGCCTGCACCACAAATGAACGCTACTTTGTCTTTGAAACGCACAAAAATCTCCTTTAAAAAATCAAACTCACTCGATGAACGACCACAGAGTTGCTATAGTCATAGCATAAGATCAAAGAGTGATCTGACCTGTTCAGAATAATCACCCCCACATTTCACATCCACAAAAGGCTTCAATTCCATGTCCCAGCACAATATTGTGTTTCTAGACGACGATCACGTGATCCGACTTGCGCGATACGCGCTATCCAAACCCGCTCAAATCACCGACGACTGGGTAAAGGCTTTTTTTGCACCTGAGCCCGTTAATTTACAAGACGTGTATGACGCGGCGCACGGCCTGCATCCATCGGACGGCGTTCAAGTGCACGACATGTCGGCCTCGCCCGAAGACATCGCAAAAGCTGACCCGAGCATCATTGTTTTTAGACGCGGCACAGTAGATGCAGTCAAGATCGCTTCTGCTCCTCGTTTACGTTTGATTCAACGTATGGGTGAACGCTCAGATGGCATTGATTTGGCACAGGCGCATCAAAAAGGAATTCATGTTTCATGCATTCCGCGCCTCACACTCATTTACACCGCTGAGCACGGCATCATGATGATGCTGGCTTTGACCAAGCATTTGGTTCAAACGCACAATCAAATTCATGCAGGTCAGTGGAACAAAGAATTAGTCAAACCCGTTGATGCCGTGGCTTACAACTGGACGGGCACGACTCCTCTGTCAGGCCTTTACGGAAAAACATTGGGCATTATTGGATTGGGTGAAGTGGGCTCGATCATGGCGTCCATTGCACGTGGTTTTTGTATGCGTGTGATTTATCACAATCGAAATCGATTAAACGAAAGCAAAGAAAAAGAATTTGGCGCGTCCTATGCACAACGCGATGAATTGCTTGCGCAGTCTGATTTTGTTTCTATCACAGCGGCCAATTTACCCGCTAATCGCGGCATGATTGATTTGAATACATTTAAACTCATGAAGCGCAGTGCATTTTTAATCAACACCAGTCGTGGCAAATTGGTCAACGAAGATGATTTGCACACTGCAGTCAGCACGGGCCTGATTGCTGGAGCAGGTCTTGACGTTCATTGGGAAGAACCTCGTGTACTCGGCGACAAATTATTGAGCCTGCCCAACATCATCATGACACCGCATTTTGCGGGCGGTTCACGCTTTGGTGTGCTTGAAGAGCTCAAAGTTATTTTTCACAACTGCCGACAAGTCATCTCAGGTCAACTGCCCGATCACAAAGTTTAAAAGCGATGCGTTTTTAAAAACGCGTCGATCACATCAGCCACGTCTTTGGGTTGTTCGATGAACAACATATGCGGTGCGCCCTTCACAATTTCGAATTGAGCGCCAGGGATCCCCTTTGCTATCAGTCCAACCACATCGGGTGGAGAAGAAGCATCAACTTCACCTGCAATGCACAGTGTGGGTTGTTTGATTTGCGGCAATCGAGCAAGTTGATCGATGTTTGAAATCGCATGCCAACCGTGCACCCATCCCCCATGATGTGCAGACAACAAGTGCTCTTGTGATGGAAGATGCCCGTTCTTGGCTCTGAATGCAGGTGTGAACCAACGCTCCATGGTTGCTTGAATCACAGAAGTCATTCCATATTGTTTGGCGTCAGTACCGCGCTTTGCAGAGATGGGGCGACTGGTATCGGGCAAGGTGCAAGGACACGCACAGGGAATCAAAATATCAACATCTTGCGGATACAAAAACGCCAACGATTGCGCGATCATTCCACCAAAAGAAAAACCAACAACCGCACAAGAAGTCAGTTGTGCGAGTTGCAAAGTTTCATGAACATCTTTTGCAAAATCATCCAACAACATCGGATGCTCATCGTCAATGGATAAACGAGGCGATTGACCATGCCCGCGTAAATCCATGCTGATCACTTGATAGTATTGACTCAAAAATCCAGCCAAAGGCTCCAAAAAAGTAAGCGAACTCCCAACAGGATGCAACAACAAAACGGGAGAGCCTTTTCCTTTGATGGTGTAATTTAATTTCATGATGAACGACCATCGACAGTAACGCCCGTCCACTCTTCAATCATCTTGGTGATGGTTGTGTAATCGTCATCGCCACGACCTTCGAGCATGCCTTGAAACCACAATTGCACCACGCTTGAGCCCACCCACATTGGCACATCCAATGCACGCGCCTCGTCCAAACACAAACGCACGTCTTTGTACATGGTCGAAAACTTTCCACCATAGTTGAATGATCGTGTAAGAACCGATTGCGGAAATTTATCTGAGGTGGCTGTGTTGCGACCCGTACTTGAATTGATGGCGTCGACTAATGTGGTTGGATCAACGCCTGCTTTCACCGCCAAAATAATTGCCTCTGATGCGGCAGCCATTCCTGCAGCTGAAATCATGTTGTTGGCAAGCTTGGTCATTTGAGCCAAACCAGGATCAGCACCGACATAAAAAACTTTTTTGGCAATGGTTTCAAAAATATGCAGGCTTTGTTCATAAATCGCGCGGTCCCCCGCCACCATCGTTGCCAAGGTGCCAGCACGTGCACCACGAGGGCCACCACTGACTGGCGCGTCCAACAAAGCAATACCTTGCTGTTTTAAACCTTTTGCAATTTCTTTAACGGTTGATGTTCCGATGGTGGATGCTTCGATATAAATTTTGAGGTCGGGTAAACTTTTTCCAATACCTGTTTCACCCAAAGCAACTTCACGACTGACTTGTGGCGACGGCAAACACGCAAAAACAGTACTCACACCTGTTGCGGCGTCGCGAGCAGATGTGGCAGCTCGAGCACCCAAGGCCACAAGAGGCTTGAGCGCCAATGGATTGGGATCGTAGACGCTAACCTGATAGCCTGATGCAATCAAACGCTCTGCCATCGGCGCACCCATGGCACCTGTGCCAATGAAGCCTAAGCTTTTATTTGTTTTCAATTTGCAACTCCAAATATAAAAAATTTATAAACCGTGTACCACGCGCTCACCACCATCAACAATCAGCGCAATACCTGTGATGAATGACGCTTCATCCGAATGCAAAAATAAAGATGCGTTGGCAACATCCCAACCCGTACCCATTTTTTTTCCCAAGGGAATGCGACTGTCGCGCGCCGCAATCACTTCTTCGCGTGCACGACCTTGCCCCACACGCGATTCAATCGCCATGGGTGTGTTCATCAAACCCGGCAAGATTGCATTGGCTCGAATGCCATAGCTCGCATTGGCGGCCGCGACGTTTTCTGTCATGGCAATCACCGCGGCTTTCATGGTTTTATATCCCAACAAAGGATAGGCTTGCGCTGCGGCCAACGAAGAAATATTAACGATAGAGCCTTTGTTTTGTTTGCGAAAAATAGGCAACACGTGTTTGATACTCATCCAACCGCTTTTGAGATTGACGGCAAAGCTGCGGTCAAACGCTTCTTCGGTTAATACATCAGCCGTTTGATCGCCCAGCTCGATGCTGGCACCAATGTTGTTGTGCAAAATATCAATGCGCCCCAGTTGCTGATGAACTTGGGTGATGATGGATTGAACCTGATCTTCGTTGGTGGCATCGCATTGCATGGCTTGCGCTTTTCCGTTGGCCTTTTGAATGAGATCGGCCGTTTCTTGTGCGAGTTGCAATTTGCGATCGACAACAATCACATGCGCGCCTTCGCGCGCCAAAACCATGGCTGTTGCTCGACCGTTGCCAACGGTTTGTCCTGGCGTTTGACCGCCCCCAAAAACAATGGCCACTTGGCCTGCGACACGTCCGTTCATTGAAGTCCCCTTTTGTATTAATTAGAAAGTAAATGTGTCAGTGATTGATACGCCTTGTGCGCGCGATCCTTCATGGGCAATTCTCGCGTTGAATAAACAGGTGACTCCATGGCCAAAGGAATATCACTTGGCAATGCAGCGATTAATTCGCGCAAAGGCAAACTTCCCTCTCCTGGCCATAAACGCCCCGTGCGCGCCTCCATGATGAACTCATTTGTTTGTGTAGGCATTTGTTCTTTGGCGTCACAAATTTGCGCATAACGATACATCGATGAATCGAAGGCTTTGATATCGGTTGGTTTTCCACCTGAGCGACTGAAATGAAGCGCATCAACCAAAACCGATGCATTATCAAAACCTGATTTGCGAGCGACGCGAACAGCATCTGCCAATGTTTTGACGCCTGTATAAAAAGCATTTTCTAAACACACATGCAAATTAAATGCTTTTGCTCGCTCACACAATTTGCAAAAATTATCCATCGTTTCATCTTCATTAGGCAATGCACTCATCACCAAAATATATTGTGCTTTGAGCATCGCCCCAGCCTCTAAGAATCCCTCCGGTATACGCGGAAAAATATCGGGCTCGAATCTTAAAAATTCAATATCTAGCACCTTGATTCCCGTATCGGACATTCGACTTAAAGTCTCGCGCATCATCGGCGTATCGCCAAGCAAGTTGTAAGGCGTTGCACCCACACTTGGATTGGCATAAATACGCAAACCCACTTGATCAAAACCTGCATCTGAAGCGAGCGTGACCAATTGAGGTGGCGTAGCTTCGAGCACCGTTAAATGGGCCAGCGAAAGTGAACGAGATGTGGTTTTAGACATATTTTTTTAGAGCGGTGCAAATGGATATTTCGCCAAGAACGCTTGAAACTCGGGCTCGTTATCGATTTGCATCGTTGCTAAAAATCGAACTACGCCGTTATAAAAAGAAATAATGATGACCAAGTCAGTCAGATGTTCGTGGCTGAGATGCTGACTCAAAAAATTCCATGTCTTGTCGCTCATCTCGTGGCCGTTGGTCATCTCGGTTGCAGCGTTGATTACAGCTTTGGTTAAATCATCCAATGAGTTGGGTTTGCCAGCGGCGTAGGCTGCCAATCCGATTAAATCATCATGGGTGACACCAAAGTCAAGACCGAGTTTGACGTGATGCGTGTATTCATAAACTGAACGTGTGATGTAACCCACTTGAATAATGGCCATCTCTCTCAAGCGCGCGTCCAGTGGGCTATTCCAACGAATGTATTCACCCAGGCCGTGAAAGGCACGTGCACCGCCTGGGCTGTGCGTCATGGCGCGAAATAAATTGATGGGTCGCTTGAGAAGATCTTGGTTTTCTGGGGCGAGATCGGAGGGATTGAGGTAGGGTAAACGAGCCATATACAACCTTAAGTTTTGTTTTTGTCGACAAAAAGACTGGTCACATGATAAATTAGAAAATCACTTCGTGCACACGTATTCACCCCACGTTGCGATGTCGCACAGGTTACATTGAATTTGTATTACCATGAGTTTAAGTTTGACCCATTTTTTAACTAGGAGCACCCCATGAATAAAGACTCATTTGACAAAGGCCTCAAAACCCGCCGCGAAGTACTCGGCGCAGAGTATGTCGATAACGCGATTAAAAACGCAGATGACTTCAACATGCCCATGCAAGAGTTAGTCACCGAGTATTGCTGGAACGAAGTGTGGAATCGCCCCGGTCTTGATCGTCGCACTCGCAGCATCATCAATCTCGCCATGATCACCGCACTCAATCGTCCCCACGAATTAAAACTCCATGTGCGTGGTGCGATCAACAACGGTCTGACCAAAGGAGACATTCAAGAAGTGTTTTTACAAACCGCCATTTATTGTGGCGTGCCCGCGGCGATCGATAGCTTTCGAAGCGCCAAAGAAGTATTTAAAGACATGGGAATTTAAACGTGGCAAATCCTCACATTGGATTCATTGGCATTGGACAAATGGGCATGCCCATGATTCGCAATTTGTTGCAAGCCAATTTTTCAGTCACAGGTTTTGATTTGAATCCACTGGTTGCGCAAGAACTCAAAAATGAAGCACATTTTGAAATGGCAGCCCGTGCGATTACATTAACAAAAAAATGTGATGTGATTATTTTGATGCTACCCGATAGCAACATCGTCGATCGATTGTTGTGGGATAGTGATGATGCATTGGCCAAGGCCATGAACACCAAGCAAACGCTCATTGATATGAGCTCGTCCGACCCTGTGCGATCGAGAACCAATTTTGACCGAATGGCGCAATTAGGAATTTCATTTATCGATGCGCCCGTCTCGGGGGGGGTGCGGCGCGCCAAAGACGGCAGTTTGTCCATCATGATTGGTGGACTTACGCCTGCGGTTGAATCCGTTCAACCTATATTCAAAGCCATGGGGAAAACTTTGGTTCATGTGGGCGCGGCTGGTGCCGGACACGCCGTTAAAGCGCTCAACAACTATGTGTCAGCGTCTGGCCTATTGGCTGTCTGCGAAGCATTAATTGCTGCAGAAAAATTTGGCATTGATCCACATTTGGTCAATCAAGTGTTTAATGCATCAACTGGAAAAAATAACACCACTGACGTGAAAGTAGAAAACTTCATGCTCTCTGGCACATTTAATTCTGGATTTTCTTTGGCATTGATGCGCAAAGATTTGCAAACAGCTCTTGACTTTATTACACGCATGGAAACGCCAAAAACATTTGCCGATGCTTGCACGCAAACTTGGACACAAGCAGAAAAAACCTTGGATAAAGGGGCTGATCACACAGCGATGTATGCATTCACCCAGAAAAAATAATGGCGATTGTGTGCTGAATTCGCATTAAAGGAGATCACATGTCAACAAAGATTTGGGAAGCCTATGCCATGCGTTACGCCACGGTGAAACGCAGGCGACAAGAACTTTTCATCAGTTATGATCTGCACGATGAAGCCGCGCACATGGATTATTTTGTTTGGTTTTTGCGCTCGGGCAAAGAAACAATTTTGGTTGACACGGGGTTTAATGCGCAATCGGCCGTGCAACGCAAGCGTACATTTTTAAGATGCCCGATTGAGTCCCTCAAGAACGCGGGGATTGCACTCGAAGACATTCACGACACCATCATCACCCATGCGCATTACGATCACGCGGGCAACACACGCTTGCTACCCAAAACGCGTTTTCATATGCAAGAGCGCGAGATGCACTACGCAACGGGCAAAGAAATGCGTCATGCGTTTTGCAGACATGCGTACGACCCCACAGACGTTTGCGATTTGGTCTACGCCAATTTTGAAGAACGCGTCGCTTTTCAAAACGGAGACACACGTGGACTTCAAATTGTGCGCGTGAATACGCAACGCGGCTGGATTGTTCTTGCATCTGACGCGAGTCATTATTTAGAAAATATTCAAAAACGCTCGCCGTTTCCAATTGTGATTGATGTTGAAGACATGCTCAACGGATACGACTTGATTGAAAAATTAGCCGACTCGCCGCATCACATCATCGCGGGGCACGACCCGCTCACCACACAAATGTACCAACCGATTGATTCAAAAGGGTTGGAGATTTATTCACTCACACAACCCCTTTAAAAAATCATGCACATTCAACTCAAAGATCTCAATTTTTTAGGTGAGAATCTGCATCGACCTGAGAGTGTGATTGCAACCGCTAAAGGCGAATTGTTTGTATCCGATCACCAATGCAGCGTGCATCAACTTGGACTACCCAAACAACCCGTGCATGGTGTACCCGAGGGTTTTTTAACCAATGGTATTGCGCTCACACCTCAAAGAGAGTTTTTAGTCGCCAACTTAGGCGCTATTTGTGGCGGTGGTCTTTGGAAAATCGATCATCAACGTCAACTCTCCCCCGTGTTAATGGAAGTTGATGGCGAACCCATGAGCAGCACCAATTTTGTGAGCATCGACGCCAAGGGTCGCAAATGGATATCCATGAGTACCCGCAAAATTCCGCGCACACTGTCATTCAATGCGCATGTATCCGATGGTTTTATTGCAGTGATGGACGAGCACGGTGCTCGTATCGTTGCTGATGGGATTACCTTTACCAACGAATGCCGAGTCGATCCAACGGGCAAATGGTTGTATGTGAATGAAACCTATGGCCGAAGACTCTCGCGTTATCCCATCTTCGATGAAGGCGTTTGCAAACTCGGCCACAAAGAAGTGATTCATACTTTTTCAGATGGTGATTTTCCAGATGGTCTTGCATTCGATTGCGAAGGCTCTGTGTGGGTTGCTTGTGTGGTTTCTAATCGCGTCATTCGCGTGGACAAAAATGGTCAAGGGCACATTGTTGTCGAAGATCCCAATCCAAACATCATCGCCAATGCAGAAGCTAAGTTTGCGGGTGCTGGTTTAACGTTTGAAGACGCATACGCAGGCACGGTACAAACTTTAGGTAATGTATCAAGCGTTGCCTTTGGTGGCCCCGATCTCAAGACCGTTTATTTGGGCAGCTTGGGTGCACAACGGATCGCTACGTTTCAATCGACGATTGCGGGTGCACAACCCCCGCATTGGTTTTATTAATCGAAATCGCTGTCGTGCGTGTGACAAATTAGCCCTCTCTCGCGCCATTTCAGACGAAAAAGGGGGATTACCCCAGTAGATTAAAACAAACATAATTACAAAATACGTACTCGGTATGCACCTCATCACTGAACGAAAAATACAGGAGACAACACATGTCAAAGCTTAAAGTTATCAGCAGCCTCGCGCTCGCCGTGTCACTCTGCACCACTGGACTCGTTCACGCCGAACGACTCAAGTACGGTGACTACACACCACAAGGCGCAAACGAATACGCAAAATCAGCCGAATGGATGGGCAATGAAATTGCCAAACGATCAGGTAACAAACACACCATGATGATGCTTTGGGGTGGCACAGTTGTTAAAGTCGGTGAAGTTCCAACTGCTGTTGAAAATAAAGTGATTGATGTAGGTCCACTGATCACGCCTTATTTCCCAGATCAATTTCCGATCAATAACGCGATTCCATTTTTTTGGCCACAACCCAAATCGCAAGCACAACTAGGTGAGTTGATGCTTAAATGGCACGCCGAACACCCTGACTTTGCCAAAGAGCTGGCCAAGTACAAACTCAAAATGGTGAGTGTGCGTCCATTGCCAGCTTATGGAATGATTTGCACCAAACCCGTTCGCACCTTGGCAGACTTCAAAGGTCTTCGCATTCGCTCTTATGGCATTGCTTTGCCAGCGATGATTGAAGCACTTGGGGCTGTTCCAGTTTCTATGGCCGACGTTGACGGTTATGAAGCACTGAGCAACGGCATTCTTGATTGCTCACCTGGAGATCCTGCGTTAACCGTTGGATGGAAATGGTCTGATGTTGCTAAATTCTTCATCGATGTACCCATGGGTGCATCATGGGGTCACATCGTTGTGATGAACATCGACAAGTACAACTCATTACCACCTGATTTGAAAAAAATCATTGATGACATGAAGAAGGACTATTTGGCCGAGTTTCTTCGCTCATACGACAAGTCAACCAAAGACACGCTTGCCGCATGGAAAACCAGTGGCAAAGTTGAAATCATCCCCTTCCCTGCGGATGAATTTAACAAAGCAACGCTGAGTAATGCCAAGGTTCAAGCGGTTCGTGCCAGCTGGGTGAACCGCGCAAAAGCAGCGGGCATGCCTGAGGCCTCAGCTCGCAAAGTGGTCGACGACCTCTTGAAATAAATCTGAACTACTCGATGAGCACGATCAAAGTCTTTTTGATCGTGCTCATCTCACGTCTGCTGTCTTCATTCATGCATGACGCACAAATCAATACAACGGAGGTCAGATGCACAAACAATTTTTAATTTTTCGCAATGCCTACGGAAAATTTTTGCACTTTACGGGCATTTTTTCAGGCGCCGTTTTGTTTTTTATGATGTGGCTGATTGATGCCAATGCGCTGTCGCGCAAAATTTTTAACGCACCCATTCCTGCGGGCGTTGAACTCACACAATCTCTCTTAGCTGTTGCCATCATGCTGCCATTTGGATATGTGCTGGTCAAACGCGAACACGTCAACACCGTATTTTTAACTTCGCGGTTTTCAAGCGAGGTCAATCGTTGGATCCATTTCTTTTGGATGACGATTGGATTTTTATTTTTTGCCGCAGTGGCCTACGGAACTTTTAAATTTGCACTGCGCTCTTACATGATGAACGAACAGGTGTGGGGAGCGACGATTCGGTTTCCACTCTATCCAGCCAAGTTTGCTGTTTCTTTAGGCGCAGCATTGCTGTGCATTCAGTTTTTATTTGACGCTTTACTTTCACTGTTAGACGCCGATGATGGCGACCTCTCTAACGCACTCCCCTCATTTGAAAGCGCTCAAAATCATGTCTGAAATTGCAATTGGTTTTATTGGTATTGGTGTATTGTTGGGGTCTATTTTTTTAGGCGCTCCAATTATGCTTGCGCTCTCATCGGTAGCCTTTGTGGGGCTTGGAATTCTCACCAGTTTCACAACTGCCACAACAATTGTGGGAACCATTTATTTTGAAACCGTTAATAGTTTTCACTTCAGTGTGATTCCCATGTTTTTAATGATGGGATTTTTTGCCATGCAAGCGGGCATTGGCACCGATTTATTTGACGCTTGTACCAAGTGGATGGGCCGTTTGCCTGGTGGACTGGCGATTGCCACTACAGGCGCAGCTGCGGCATTTGGCGCAGCTTCGGGTTCAAGCGTGGGCTCAGCCATGTTGTTCACCAAATTGGCACTACCAGAGATGGTTTCGCGCGGTTACGACAAGGGATTTAGCAGTGCGTGTATTGCGATTGCAGGCACGCTTGCTGTTTTGATTCCACCCAGTGCATTGATGGTGGTCTATGGCATTCTTACCAACTCCAGCATCGGTGAATTATTAATCGCTGGCATTATTCCTGGAATTGTTTTTGCGTTCTTGATTGCTTTGACTGTATTTGTGTATGCAACCATGCACCCCACCAAAGCGCCGCGTATGACAGAACGATATTCATTAGGTGAACGTCTCTACTCTTTGCGACTCATCTTTCCATTGCTAACCGTCATCTTGGTGATGATTGGCGGCCTCTACAACGGTTACTTCACGCCAACCGAAGCGGGAGGCATTGGTGCCCTAGTGACTTTCATCATGTCTGCAATTAGAAATAAAGAAAATCAAATTTCAAGTTTGTTAAAAACAATTCTTGAAACAGCCACTTTATCGGCCATGATTTTTGCCATCATTATTGGCGGTTTGTTGTTTGCACGATTTTTGGCACTCAGTGGCGTATCTGACGAAATCAAATTCTTTTTAACCGAAACAGGTTTGAGTGTTTGGGTCGTCGTTCTATTGGTCACCATTTTGTATTTGATCTTTGGTATGTTGATGGATGCGCCCTCTTTACTTGCCATTTCATTACCCATCACGCATCCAGTGATGATGAGTTTGGGATTTGACCCCTTGTGGTTTGGCGTTTATGTGGTGGTTCTTGCAGAGATTGGCGCCATCACGCCACCTGTGGGTATGAATTGTTTTGTGGTGAAAGGTGCGGCCAACGGTCTTGTCACACTGGAAGAAGTTTTCGGCGGTCTGTGGCCATTTCTGTGGTGTTGCGCAGGCATGTTATTGCTCTTGGTTATATTTCCAGAATTGGTGATGTACTTACCTGAGAAAATGCGTTGATCTTTTCTATTGAACTCAGGAGCTAAAAATGAAAGCCGTGCGAATCCATGCCTATGGTGGGCCCGAACAACTGCGCTATGAAGACATTGAATTAGGCACACCGCAACCTGGCGAGGCCTTCGTTAAGCACAAGGCGATTGGTGTGAATTTTGCAGATTTACACAACTGTCAAGGACGCTATCCTCTGCCTTCTTTGCCCCATGTATTGGGCGGTGAAGCCGCGGGTATCGTTGAAGCAGTGGGCGCTGGTGTTACGTACGTTAAGGTTGGAGATCGTGTGGCTTATGCCGCAGGTGGCCCAAAGTTTGCTCCAGGCTCATACGCACAGGGGCGCATGTTTCCTGCTGAGCGACTCATCCCTATCCCAAAAGAAATTGATGACATCACAGCCGCAGCCCTTTTTACCAAAGGTCTCACCGCTCAGTACTTAATTAAAAGCGTTTACCCCATTCAAGCGGGAGAAACCATTGTGGTTCATGCCGCTGCTGGTGGTGTTGGATTATTTATTGCACAATGGGCCGCGCATCTTGGCGTTCGTGTGATTGGTGTTGTGAGTTCTGAAGAAAAAGCAGAAATGGCAAAAGCCAATGGATGCCAACATGTGTTGCTCTCAAGTGAGCAAGATATTCCCAATCGCGTGCGCTCGCTCACAGGCGGTCAAGGTGTGCCCGTTGTATTTGACTCCATTGGCAAAGACACGTTTGATGTGTCGTTGCGCTGCTTGCGTCCGCGAGGCCTAATGGTGTCGTACGGCTCTTCATCAGGTCGTGTACCACCCTTTGATATCTTCACACTCAATGGACTAGGCTCTTTATCGGTGACGAGCGCAGCGTTTGCGTGGTTTGTACCCAACCGCGAAGAATTGTTAATGCGTGCAGCCGATGTGGTTGACGTGGTGCTGCGCAAGGCCGTCAAAATTCATGTGTGCCAACAATTTGCGCTCAAAGACGCGGCACTTGCACACCGCGCGATTGAATCGAGAAAAACATTAGGCTCGACTGTGCTGATTCCTGAATAAAAAAATTAACACAGCGTCGTACAACTATTCATCCAATTGAAGTTTGAGATTTTGAATAATTTCACGCCAACGAGCTACATCACGTTTGATCAAGTCGTTGGTTTTGTTAGTATCTAAAAAAGCAGGCTCTAATCCGCGGTCACGCAATTTGGTTTGAATCTCCTGTTCAGCCACAATTTTTGCAATGTCATCGCTGATTTTTTTCACAATCGCAGGTGGCATTTTTGCGGGACCCACAATGCCATACCAAATATCAACATCAAATCCTGGCAAGCCACTCTCAGCAATGGTTGGAATATCGGGCATGGCAGAAAATCGATTAGCAGTAGTCACGGCTAATGGTTTGAGTCGTCCTGCTTTGATCATCGCGTCAAATGCACTCATGGCACCAAACGACAATTGCACTTCATTAGCCACCAACGCAGTTACCGATGGTGCAGATCCTTTATAAGGAATATGCGTCATGGATAAACCGGTTTTTGCAGAAAACAATTCGGCCGATAAATGCGGTGCACTGCCTGTACCTGCAGTACCGTAATTGAGTTTGCCGTTGTTATTTTTAATATAGGTTAAAAATTCAGAGAAATTTTTGACAGGCACTTTGTCATTCACTACCGCAACCAAAGGTGAATTGGCATAGCGAGCAATGGGTGAGAAGTCCCGCAATAAATCCCAACTGAGGTTTTTATAAATCGTAGTGTTGATGGTGTAAGAGTTGACGAGTAACAACAAGGTGTAACCATCGGGCGCTGCTTTGGAAACAATATCGGCGCCGATATT
>RFYV01000053.1 GCA_009921265.1 Betaproteobacteria bacterium
GCCACCAACCAAGGCTGCAGCGGCCAGTGGCGCAATCCAACTTCCGTGATGACGGTGATTTTGTCGATGAGCATCATGCCTGCCTTGGTGATGCCCTTGATAAGGTCCGTTGGCATGAGCCTGTGATAAAGATCCACCTAAGTTTGAAGCTATAAATAAAGTGCAAATTAAATATTTTTTCATCGCAAATCCCCCTTTATTGGTTTGGACAATTGAATAACGCCATATGTCATCCATTGGATGACAGCAGGCTCAAAAAACTTATTTTGAATGCGATTTTTTTAAATGGGCTTCAATGGCTAGGGCTATCCCGAGTACCACCGAGTCCTTGCCGCAACTTGCAGAGATCATTAGTCCCACGGGAAGGTCGCCTTGAACGTGGCAAGGAATAGAAATTGAACAACCATCTAAAAAATTAATTGCAAAGGTATTGCGCAAGAGCAAACGATTGACTCTAAAAAATTCATCATCGCTATCGAGCAATGCTTGAATGGGTTGCGCGACGATCGGAACGGTTGGACAAATCAACGCATCAAAAGGCTCAATCACTGAATTCACCCGTTCAATCCAATTTTTTCTTCGATCCATGAGATGAAGGTAATCAGCCGCACTTATCCCTTTACCCATGTACATGCGCTGCACAACGCGATGGTCAACCTTGGATGGGTCGGCTTCAATTCTTGCACCTTGAGCGGCATAACCCTCAATCGGTGAAAGCCCGCCGGGTTGATTGATGTGAGCGATTTCATCCAATTCCTTGAGTGAAATTTCTCGAATTTCGACGCCCGCTTGTGTCAATGTGATAAGAAGTTTTGAAAAAGATTTTGCAACGGTTTCATCCAGGTCGTCCATCATCAGGGTGTTTGGAATAGCCAAGCGCAAACCTTTGAGGGCACGGGCTTGCACCGCCAAATCTTGTCCCGATAAAACCTGATCCAAAATAATCGCGTCATCTACACAACGAGTAATAGCACCCACCGTATCAAGGGATCTTGCCAATTCGACTGCACCCGCACGCGGCACTCGGTATTGGGAATTTTTAAAACCGACCAAGCCACATAACGCCGCGGGGATACGAAGAGATCCGCCCGTGTCTGAACCCAAACCAGCGACAGCAAAGCCAGACGCGACAGAAACAGCGGCGCCAGAGGACGAGCCGCCTGGAATTCGCGCTGTATCAAGGTCAAATGGATTAACGGGCGTACCGTAATGAGGATTGATTCCCACGCCAGAAAAAGCAAACTCGCTCATATTGGTTTTACCCAAGATCACAGCGCCTGCATTTTTGAGCCGACTGACCGCAGGGGCGTCTTGCGCAGCTGCTGGCTCGCCCGCGCAAACTACTGTGCCTGCCATGGTCGTCTGACCTTGAACATCAAACAAATCCTTGATGGTGATGGGTAAGCCTAAAAGAGGTGAATTTGTAGCCCCAGTCGCAATCAAAGAGTCCGCATGCTGGGCCGATGACATTGCTTGATCTGCGTAGATAGCAGTCATCACATCAGAAGAATTTTTCGCTTGGTTGAGCGATTTTTCAATCAACGAATAACTGTTAAGTTGACGCTGTTTTAATTGAAGCTGAAGTTGGCGAATCGTTTCCAACCGAACTCCATTTAGAGTGTGTAAGAGCTTGTCCTAACCGAACTGCCTTGTACGTGGTTCATCTCACCTTGGAACTCACCACCGCGCTCGATTTGAATTTCTGAATACTGAAGTTTGCCCGATACGCGACCTGTATTGCGAATATGCAGATGTTCGATGCAATTGACGACTTCATGCAATCCGCCCTCGACTTCGATATTTCGAGCCTTGATGGTGCCCGTAATCACGCCTGAAAGTCCAATAAAAATTTCATCCGCAGTCAAATCACCATCCACGGTACCGTAAATGGTGGCTTTTTTGGGGACATTGAGCGAACCCTTAAAAGTAACACCATTACCGATGGTCAGATTGTTGGATAAGTCTGAAATGGATGACATTTTGCACTTTCGTATGTAATACTTGTAGCTATCATACTATCAAAAGAAAACCATTCAAGGTCGACAATAATCCTAAAGTTCCCAACACGAGAGAAACCTTGAAAAAAGTTCGTCGATTCGTGATGATTGCAACAGAAGTTAAAACAATTGATATTTGAAGTAGCGCTTCGGCATAGTCAAACCAAGGATCTTGTTTCATCGCATGATCGCGATGTGCTTCGTGCTTTTTAGCAGTAACCATCAATTCTTTTTTACCTTCGCCCGTATCGGGTTCCGACTCATAGCGTTCTATATTTTTTTTGTAACCTGCCAATGCTTTTTCAAGCTTGACTTTTTGTTCGGCATTTAATTTATCGTTGGCCAATTGAAAATCAATATTGTCTACAGCGATTTTGTAAGAGGTTTGTCGAATATTTTTTGCTTGATAAAACGCATACGCATTGGAGGCCAAGATATTTTCTGCAGTGGCGTCTTTGGCCGCGTTACTGCCTCCTAAACTTGCAATCGCAAGAGTCATCGCTAAAATTGAAACCAATAAAGCGCAGCTTGTTTTAAATGGATCGCTGGAATCGGTGTCGACATCATGACTTTCAATAGAACTCATTTTTATCTCCTGAAAAGAGGATTGATGATTTTAGATTGGGCTAATGATATAACGAAAATAATATTTTTCCAATTGTCGATGTCCCTTAGAATATTATGCTGTTTTAGGAAATGAATTCTACTCATCGAACCCTTATGGAATGCCTCACCCTTTATTACGACGGCCGATGTCCTCTTTGCCAGGCTGAAATTTTATTTTTACAAAATCGCAATACAAAAGGACTGCTCCAGTTTGTCGACTTGCACGCCGCAAACTTTGACACGTTTGAATTGCCAGTGACTTGTGACCAAGCCATGTCAGCGATTCATGGTCGATTCACTAACGGAACCCTATTGAGTGGCGTCAAGGTTTTTGAAGAGGCCTATCGACGCACCAATTTGCCTTTGATGGCATGGCTTTTATCGCGTAGATGGCTCATACCCATTTGGAATCAATGCTATGCATGGTTTGCAAAAAACAGATACCGTATTTCAAAAGGGATCAGTCCAACCGTTCTCAAAATCAGAAAAAGATTGATTAGCTAGTGTCCTTGTGATGGGGCTTATTCCCCAGCCACCTTGAGCATGATTTTCCCAATATGAGCCGACGACTCCATGAGTGCGTGCGCTTTTGCCGCATCTGACAAATCATAAACTTCGTGAATAAGCGTTTTGACTTGTGAAGATTCAAATAAGGGCCAAACATGTTGCAACAATTCGGATGCAATTTTTGCTTTCTCTGCGGCACTTCTGGGACGCAATGTAGATCCCACAAAAGTTAAGCGCTTAGAAATCATCGAAACCCAATCAACTTCTTTTTTGGAGCCTTGTAAAAAAGCAATTTGTAACAAACGACCCTTGAGAGCCAATGCACTCAAATTGCGTTGCATGTAATCGCCACCCACCATATCCAAAATCATATCGACGCCACGACCTTGGGTGAATGTTTTAGCCTCTTGAACAAAGTCTTGTATTTTGTAATTAACGGCCAAATCAGCGCCCATTTGTTGACACACTTGTACTTTTTTATCGTTACCTACTGTGCATATCACGCGTGCTTTGAATGCGTGTGCCAATTGAATCGCTGCAAGGCCTATTCCAGATGAGCCGCCATGAACCAAAAAATGTTCATCAGCTTTGAGACCGCCGTATTCAAACACATTGGTCCAGACAGTGAAATAGTTTTCGGGTAATGACGCTGCTTCGAGTAATGTCATCCCCTTGGGAATGGGTAAGACCTGCCCTTGAGGCGCGCAAACATATTCGGCGTAAGAGCCCCCATTGGTGAGCGCACAAACACGATCGCCTAACTTCCAACGTGTGATGCCCTCACCCAATGCAACGACTTCACCTGATGCTTCTAAACCAATTATGGGTGACGCGCCCGCAGGCGGTGGGTATTTTCCTAGGCGTTGCGAACAATCGGGACGATTAACTCCTGAGTAAGCCACGCGAATCAAAATTTCGCCTGCACTCGGTTGTGGTACTTGTGTTTTTGATAAAACCAAAACCTCGGGTGCACCGCCCTGGGCATGATCAATAAAATTCATTGTTGTACTTGTCATTATTTTGTCCCTTAAAAAAATGATTAACGCAATCGGATGGGCTCAATCACCACGGATCCTTTTTCTGAACTGATGGTGAGCGTGCCCTCTTGAATCGTCGCTTGAATCCGCATTGATCGCTCTGCAAGCGCTGCCAAAGCCTGCGATTGATCGCTTGGAATTTGCATGACCCCCAGTTTAACCAATCGCGTGATTTTATTTTCGATGGCCTTCCACCAAATCGGCGCCGAATGTAGAAACGGATACACCCACACCTGATCGGCCTTGCTACAGGCTTTTTGTATTGGTTTTTCTTCGGGTTGCCCCACTTCCATCCACAATCTGATTCGTCCCGTGAAATCTTTGATCAATACATCGGGTTCATCAGGATCGGATAAACCTGCGCCAAAAGAAATCGTTGCATCGCCATTGCATAAGTCTTGAAGTTGATAGGCATGCAAAGCCAAAACAGCCAAGCGAATCATCAATCGCTCGTCGGTTTCACTGGGATGCCTGGCTAAGGTGAGATCGTGATCGGCATAGTAGCTGTGATCAATGTCAGCAATTTGAACGCTGGCTTTAAAAATAGTTGATTTGATAGCCATATATGTCTCAATCACTCTCAAAAAAAAAGCTTGGAATCATCCAAGCTTTTTTAAATGATGGTAGGACGTACAAGATTCGAACTTGTGACCAACGGATTAAAAGTCCGCTGCTCTACCAACTGAGCTAACGTCCCAACAATTTGAAATTAACTTTTGAGGTTAATCACAAAAAAGCAAATTATAACGAGTTTTTTGTCGGTTTATTTTTTGCGCTCAATTGATTCAAAATCCAGCCTGCAGCGCACATGCCAAATGTGGCAGTAACACTGATGAGCGAGCCGTAGCCATTACAATTAAGTGAACCATGTGGCGACTCTATATTGCAATTGGCATCGGGCTGTTTAACGCTCTCTTTGCTAAAAACACACATGATCTTGCTTTGCTTTGTGGACTCCAACAAAACTTTTTGCTTAAGAAGTCGACGAAGCTTTCCAAGCAATGGATCATGGGTCACGCCCATCAAATCCATGATTTCAACGCGATGCGCTTCTTGTTTGCCACCCGCCGCACCCACTGTAATAAAAGGAATGGAACGCTGCATGGACCAATCGCACATCACCAACTTGGCGTCCATTTGATCGCATGCATCAATGATTGCGTCAACGCCGCTAGGCAAAATATCAGGCCAGTTTTCTGGCGTTACAAAGTCTTCAATCGTTTGAACATCGCAAGCAGGATGAAATTGTGCAATTCTTTCTTTTAATGCAATGACTTTGGCTTGACCCATCGCTTGATCAGTAGCCTGCAATTGTCGATTGATGTTGGAGGGGGATACATGATCCATATCGATGAGGGTGATTTTTCCAACACCACTTCGAGCCAAGGCTTCAACCGCCCAAGAACCGACACCACCCACGCCCACAACGACGACATTTAACTCCAGCAAGGATGAAACGGTACCAACGCCCCACAATCGATCTAAACCGCCAAAGCGACGCGCTTGATCGTCGTTCATTTCAGTCGAGACGCCAAGTTTGATATTGGATGGCAGTGACCGCGCCAATCACGATACCTAAAGTAGCGACAACTGCGTTGAGGCTGAGTGTTGAAAGACCGCTCACGCCTTGTCCAATGGTGCAACCCATTGCGGTGACGCCTCCAACACCCATCAGAACGGCGCCTATTAAATGATTGCCCAAATCTTCAACGCTGCCAAAGCCTTCCCAGCGAAAACTACCCTCAAACTTTGACGTGACAAAGGATCCGCAAATCACACCGACAACCGTGACGATGCCAATACTGAGAGTTTTTGATTTATCGCTGTAAAACTCCAACCAATCGAAAAGATAGGCAATGGGTGCGACAAAACTCAATGCTTCCATTCGAGTTGAATTAGTTTTTAAATAAACCTCTTCGAGTGTTTCGGGATGCTCTAAAAGATGCCCTAAATTTCCACTGACACACCACGCAGCGATGACCAACAATCCAATTCCAAGGCCTGCCATCCAATTTTCAAACTTGAAAAAACTGGCATTGAGCGCCGCGTATAAAAATAAAATAAACCCAAGACTCAATCCCACATAAGAAGTCAGTTGCAGATGCTCAGGCGCAAACAAAGATAAAAAGAAAGTTGCCAAATTAGCGCCCTGGGGCATTTCAATTAATACTTGATCTACCGTAGCAACACGCATAACGGCGGTGATACCCTTAAGCGTTGCGAATCCTGAAATGCCAATCACGATCATGACGACCCATGATTTGAGATTGCCTGTGCCAACACGTATCAGTGTTTTATTGCCACAACCCGAAGCAAAAACCATTCCTAAACCAAATAAAACGCCACCGACCAAGGATGACAGCCATAAAAATTGTGTAGATGAATAGACTGCTTTTTCGGGCTTGATGTATCCAAGCAAACTGAGCATTGCAAAGCCCATCATGGACACACCAATGGCCATCATCCATTGAAGTGCTCGCGTCCAATCTCCCATGTTGATGACGTCACTGATTGCGCCCATGGTGCAAAAATGTGTTTTTTGCGCCAAGGCTCCAAACAACAATCCGATGGCGAACGAAGCAAATAAAATCTGCTGACTCAAAGCATAAATATCGACGGTATGCATAAAAATTATTTCAACCGACTTAAACGTTCTTTGCCCGCATTGGCCGCTTCAGTATCTGGAAAGTTTTTAATCAAATCTTCGAGCGTTTTTCGAGCGCTGCGCACATCCTTGAGCTCCAATTGACAATTGGCCAGAGATAAAAATGACTCTGGGATGCGTGCGTGAGTTGGGTAATTTTGAATAAGGTTTCTAAACTGATTGATGGCCTCTTTGTAGTCTTTAACCGCATAACTTGAATTTCCAACCCAATAGATCACAGAAGGTTTGTAAGCACTGGACGGATATTTTTTGTTGAAATCGGAAAAAGAAAAATTGGCTTGTGAAAAATTGCCTTTTCTAAATAAATCCAATGCCGTCTCAAAATCCCTTTTTTCAATGGACTCAGCAATAAACTCCATACCATCGACTGTCACCTTACTGGGTTCAAATTTTTGTAAGCGCAACTCGAGTTGTTGAATTTTTTCGTCTTGTGCTTTGATGAAGTCTTTGTAAGTGCGCTGAAGATCGGACAAATCTTTGGATAACTCTTCTTGGCTTCCTCTGAGTTTGGAAGATTCTGAACGCAATGTTTCAAATGAATTTTGAAATTCTAAAAAACCACGCTTAATTTGTAAAATTTCATCGTCTTGCTTTTGACTGACGCCTTGTTGCGATTGACGAAAGGAATCTAGTCGCTGACGCAACTCTATAATTGCACGTCTGGCTTCATCATCTTCAAAAAGTGCCGCCCATGAAGATGTAAACGCCAATGAGGCTGTTAGTACAAATACAAATTGAACAAATAACTTATTCATCAGCGGTATGAAATTTCAGCACGGCGATTTTTAGCATACGCATCTTCATTGGTCGCTGTATCAACTGGCTTTTCTTTTCCAAAACTAACGGCTTCTAGCTGACTATCTGATACGCCAAGCAAGGCAAGCGCTTTGCGCACCGACTCTGAACGCTTTTGACCCAATGCCAAATTGTATTCACGGCCACCGCGCTCGTCGGTGTGCCCCTCTAAATTAACTTTGCGCTTGGCGTCAGCACGAAGGTATTTGGCGTGAGACTCGATCAGAGATTGATACTCAGGCTTGATAACAAAGCTGTCGTAATCGAACATCACAAGCTTGCCCACACCCACGGGTCCTGGGTCCATGCCAGGTAATTTGCTCACTTCAACCGTTGTTACGCTGGACTTGGGTTGAAGAGCATTATCGGTAGAGACCGCGGCACCGGCTTTGTCTTCAACAGGAACTTCGGCGAGTTTGACGTTGGACGCACATCCAGTCATCAACAACACCAAGCTGATTACAAAAATTATATTTTTCATGATTTCTCCAAGTTAATCTAATTATGGTTTTAGAAAAGGTCCCCAATGCGGTTCGCGAATATCGCCGTTTTGTCCCGCTAATCGAGCAGTTATACGACCATCCAAAGTGGTGGTCATCAAAGCTTCTCTGCCTTGAATTTGAGTGGCATATACCAACAACTTGCCATTGGGTGCAAAAGAGGGACGCTCATCAGCGACCGATTGAGTAATCGCTGAAACCTTATCGATATTGAGGTCCATCAAGTGCAGCTTGAATTGACCATTGACGCGTGAAATATAGGCCAAAAAACGTCCATCGGGACTGATGCTGGGCGAGATGTTGTAATTGCCTGAGAATGTGACTCGCTGAACAGGCCCGCCGATGGATGGCGTTCGATAAATTTGAGGTGAGCCACCACGGTCACTCACAAAATAAATTGCACTGCCGTCAGGAGTAAAAACCGGTTCGGTGTCGATGCTCGATGATTGGGTCAAACGCTTGGCTTCACCGCCGACCGATGAAATCAAATACAACTGTGAACCGCCATCGCGGGTTAATGTAACGGCCAATTGATTGCCATTGGGTGACCAAGTGGGCGCACTGTTGGAACCTTTGAAATTGGCCAGAACACGTCTTTTGCCCGATGCGACCTCATGCACATAGATGACAGGCTTGCGAGACTCAAACGAGACATAGGCCAATTGGGTGCCATTGGGCGACCAACTCGGAGAAATAATTGGCTCAGGACTTGTTAAGGCCGCTTGAGCATTTTCGCCATCCGAATCAGCAATCCATAAATGATACTTGCCAGCATTTTTGGTGATGTATGCAATGCGGGTAGAAAAAACGCCTTTATCACCCGTTAATTTTTCGTAAACGTAATCGGAGATGCGATGTGCAATCAATCGAAGGTCAGAGGGCGAAACCGCAAAACTTTGGCCCCCCAGATCTTGTCCCTTGACTATATCCCACAATCGAAAACGCACATCAAAACGGCCATCGGCCAATCGCGTGATGCTCCCCGAAAGATGTGCATCAAGGTTTTTTTGACGCAAGGCACTGAAATCGGGTCTGGAAACTTCATCACCGATGGCGCCTAAGGCCGACGATTTGAACTGTCCACTTCTTTCGAGATCAGCAGAAATAATGGTTGAAATTTTTTGGGGTGCGCTGTCTTCACCTTTGAATGTGGATAGTCCAATAGGGATTTGTGTAACGCCAACACCTGTCACTTCAATTCTGAATTGAGCGTGAGAACTTATGATTGCAAAAAATGAAAGTGCACCACACACACCCAATTGCAATAAAGAAGAAACCCAACGTTGAAAAAATTGAATTATCATGACTTCAATGGATACCGCAAATAAACAAAAAACTTTACCTAACAGCATACTATTGTAAAGCCTGCCTCAGAGAGTGGATAATCACTAGGGTTAACCTTAGCTTTAAAACAACACGTTCAATTCAGCGATCTCTATTTCAAAAATGCCCAGCTCACACTCCAAAACATTGATTCAGCGTTTGTTGCGAGCCGCTCGTTTCTTCAATACCCCTACCATTGCTTGGTTGGCTGTGGTCGTTTCTGTCATCATTGTTTCAATTTCAGAGCCCATGATTCCTGCACTGCTCAAGCCATTGCTCGATCGTGGATTTGTGCAGGGAAAAATCGAACTCTGGTTGGTACCTGTTTCTTTAATTGGCTTATTTGCGGTACGCGGTCTTTGTGTATTTACCAGTCAAGTGGCCATGGCAAAAATTTCAAATCAAGGTTTGCTCAAACTGCGTACACAAATGTTTGAAAAATTATTGCACGCGCATCCCGATTTGTACCGACAACAATCAGCCAGTGCCTTGGGCAATACCTTAGTCTATGAAGTGCAAACAGGCGCATCGATGATGGTGCAATCACTTTTAAGCATGGCACGAGATACGCTCACGCTGTTGGCTCTTGTTGGCTACTTGCTCTATCTCAACTGGAAACTAAGTCTAATCGTGGCGCTCTTATTTCCATCGGTTGCTTGGCTGATTAAAGCCTTGTCTAAGCGACTGTTTGTGTTATCTAAAAACAATCAACACGCCACCGATGAATTGGCCTACGTGGTTGAAGAAAACGCGTTGGCCTATCGCGAAATCAGACTATATGGCGGCCAAAACTCCCAGAAAAAACGCTTTGTGATTCTGGGCAACATGCTTCAGCGCTTGGCCATGAAAACCATAGTGGCCAGCAGTGCAATTACTCCTTTGACTCAGTTGTGTGCGGCCATTGCTTTGTCAGGCGTGATTTGCGTGGCCTTGCTCCAAAGTTCGTACGAAGGTACAACGGTGGGTGGTTTTACTGCTTACGTCACGGCGATGTTGATGCTGATTGCGCCCATCAAACATTTGTCTGATGTCACAACCCCTCTCACTCGTGGCTTGGTCGCAGTAGAGCGCGCATTGGAATTGATTGAATCAACGCCGAGCGAAACCTCAGGCACATTTACAAAAGACCGCGCAAGTGGACATATTTCACTTGAAAATATTCGGGTGCAGTACAACGTTGACTCTCAACCCGCTCTTTTTATTGAGCAACTACAAATTAATCCGGGTGAAACCTTGGCCTTGGTAGGCCCCTCTGGCGCTGGAAAAACCAGCTTGGTTAATTTACTTCCACGTTTTATCGATCCAAGCGCGGGTCACGTCAGCTTAGATGGTGTGTCAATTGCCGATTGGAAATTAGCCTCTTTACGAAGCCAATTTGCCATGGTCAGTCAAAACGTGATTGTGCTCAACGACACACTTGCAAACAATGTCGCACTGGGTCATGTTTTGGATCGTGAACACGCGCTTGCGTGTTTACATGCGGCCAATTTGCAAAGCTATGTGGATCAACTTGCGCTTGGAATCGACACCCTCGTGGGGCACAATGCCTCGCAACTCTCGGGTGGGCAACGTCAACGATTGGCCATAGCACGTGCACTCTACAAAGACGCACCTATTTTGATTTTGGATGAAGCCACATCCGCATTGGATAACGAATCCGAACGAGCGGTTCAAGAAGCGTTGCACAGACTTAAATCAGGACGCACCACCATCATCATTGCACATCGTCTAAGCACCATCGAACACGCCGATCGCATTGTGGTGATGCAAGAGGGTCAAATCATTGAAATTGGAAAACACGCTGACTTGATGCAAGCACAAGGCACTTATGCCAGCCTCTTCAAACTGGGATCGTTTTATCAATCCAAGTCTTAAGATCATTCGCAAAATATTTAAAGAAGAATAATATCGTAGCTCTCTTGTGGAAGGTGGGCTTGCGCTTGAAGCGAAATGGGCTTACCAATAAATTCGCTGAGTCCCGCAAGGTGTTGGCTCTCTTCATCCATGAATAAATCAATCACGCGCGATGAAGCCAACACTCTAAATTCTTTGGGATTGAATTGTCTGGCCTCACGCAAAATTTCTCTCAAAATATTGTAGGCAACGGTTCGTGCTGTTTTGACAATCCCTTTGCCCTGACAAATTTCGCAGGGCTCGCAGAGCAAATGCGCCAAGGATTCACGTGTTCGTTTACGAGTCATCTCCACCAAACCGAGTTGTGAAAATCCACTTGCCATGGTTTTGACACGATCGCGCGACAATTGTTTTTGCAATTCTTGAAGCACGGCCTCTTGGTGTTGCGGCAAGCTCATGTCAATAAAATCTGCAATGACAATGCCACCTAAATTGCGTAAACGCAACTGCCTAGCAATTGCCCCTGCAGCTTCTAAATTGGTCTTAAAAATCGTTTCATCAAAATTTTTCGCACCCACAAAGCCGCCCGTGTTGACATCGATCGTGGTGAGTGCTTCGGTTTGATCAATCACCAAATAACCTCCCGATTTGAGATCAACGCGACGCCCCAAGGCCTTAGAAGTTTCTTCATCAACAGAAAACAAATCAAACAAAGGTCTCTCGCCTTTGTAAATTTGAAGCTTATCGACCGTCATTGGCATGAACTCTTGTGCAAAGCTGCGCAAAAATTGAAATTGCTCATTGGAATCGATTCGAATGCTACTGGTTTGGTCGCTCACCATATCTCTGAGAACGCGTTGCAACAAATGCAAATCTTGATGAAGCAAGGACTGCGGCGGCATCTTCATACTCAAATCTTTGATTCGAGCCCATGATTTACGCAAATAGGCAATGTCTTCTTGCAACTCTAAGTCACTTGCGTCCTCGCCATTGGTTCGCAAGATATAACCACCAACAGACTCGTCTTGAACCGCTTGTTGGGCCAAATTTTGCAAGCGCAAGCGCAAGGCTTCGCGTTGCTCCAAATGAATTTTTTGTGAGATACCGATATGTTCATCTTGCGGCAAAAAAACCAAAAATCGCCCTGCAATACTGATTTGATTAGAGAGGCGCGCACCCTTGGTGCCCATTGGATCTTTGATCACTTGAACGAGCAGGCTTTGTCCTTCAAATACCTGCTTTTCAATTGGTAAAACTGGCGCTGCCTCCGATGCGTTATTGGCGTGACGCGCCGTGACACTGCTAATTAAATCGGCGACATGCAAAAAAGCGGCTCTCTCGAGGCCAATATCAATAAATGCCGATTGCATGCCAGGCAACACACGAGCGACTTTGCCCAAATAAACATTTCCAACCAAGCCTCTTTCAAGCGCACGTTCAACGTGTAATTCTTGAACGGCGCTGTTTTCAATAACTGCCACTCGGGTTTCTTGCGGCGACCAATTGATCAAGATATCTTGTTGCATAAGTTTTAAACCGAAAACCCGAAGTCTCTCAAGAGTTGGGATGTTTCATAGAGGGGTAACCCCATGATGCCCGAATAACTGCCTGCAATGTGTTGAATAAAAGTGCCCGCCAATCCTTGAATGGCATAGGCGCCCGCTTTACCCATGGGCTCTTGACTGGCCACATAGTTTTTGATTTGCGCGTCGCTTAAGTTTGCAAAAGTGACCTGAGATTCACTGATCGCTTGTTTTTGTTTATTTTGATGCCCCAGCATCACAGCTGTCAACACCACATGCGTTTGCCCCAACAACTGAGACAAAAAATCAATCGCGTCTTTTTCATCTCGCGGCTTGCCCAAAATTTTTTGATTCAGCGCAACCGTGGTATCCGAACACAAAATCAGTGCATCGGGTAATGACAACTCAACTCTTAGTTGCTGCGCGGCTTGCCATTTGAGATTTGTAACGCGTTGCACATACGCATGTGGCAACTCATCCTTATTTTCGACTTCTAAAAGTTCTGCGTTTTCATTAGATTGTGGTAATAACAATCGATAGGGCACATGAATTTGCTCCAAGAGTTGTTTGCGTCTTGGACTTTGAGAGGCCAAATAAATAAATGAATGTTCCATTTACTCGCGATGATAGGGATGATTGTTGTTGATTGACCAAGCGCGGTAGAGCTGTTCCATCAATAAAACACGCACCATGGCATGGGGTAATGTTAAATCAGACAATCGTATTTGCTCATCTGCCTGTTGCTTAAGCTGCGCATGCAAACCGTCGGCACCCCCAATAATGAGTGCAACGTTTTGAGCGGCCAGTTGCCAATCGATCATTTTTTGAGCGAGTTGTTTGGTTTGGATGGATTTGCCTTTTTCGTCCAGTACCACCACACGTGCGCCCTTGGGAATGGCCTCCAATATTCGCTCTTTTTCGGAATCGTAAATTTGTTCCAAGGGAAGCGTCCCTCTGGGTTGTGCTTTGACGGCTTTCAATTCAATTTTGAAATCAGGGGGGAATCTCTTGCTGTACTCGTCGCAAGCGGTTTGCGCCCAGCCAGGTAATTTTTGACCGACTGCAATAATCCTAATTCGCATTGGTGGGCTTTATGAAGGTTATGCTTTTCTCTTGAGTGCTAAAGGTTTTGAGATTTTTTTAGTTACTATTTTTTTGGCAGCTGGTTTTTTTGCTGTAGCAGGTTTTTTTATTTCTGTAGATTTTTTTGATGCTGATTTTTTTTCAACTGGCTTTTTAGTTGTAGATTTTTTGGCGGCAGGTTTTTTAGTTTCAACAGGCGCTTGGACGGGCTTTACAGCAACGGGCATGGGCGCACCCAACTTTAAGCGAACAGGTTTGTCGCCCCAAATTTCTTCTAAGTTGTAATACTGCCGAATCATCGGTTGCATGATGTGAACAACTGCCATGCCGCAATCGACGATGATCCACTCACCGTTTTCTTCACCCTCTACACGAGGTTTTCCAAAACCTTGCTCACGCACGGCGTCTCTCACACTAGAAGCCAATGCCTTGGTTTGTCGATTGGACGTGCCTGAAGCGATGATGACGCGCTCAAACAAAGAAGAGAGATGTTCGGTATTAAACACCACCAAGTTTTGTGCTTTCACATCCTCGAGTGCATCAACAATAATGCGTTGCAATTGTTGAATTTCTTTTTTGGTATTGGTATCGGTCATATCGTTTTTGTGTAAAGATTTTGTTTATGAATGTATTGAAGGACATTGGCGGGCACCCAGGCACTCACGTCTTGTCGGTTTTCAATTCGGAGTCGAATCTGTGTGGCGCTCACCGCCATCGCTTCAAAATCCAAAGTGATCACAGTGTCCATTTCTGATGGATGAAGCTGTGCTGACGATTGAGAAATACTCGACTCATGGGGCCTTTGCGCAACCACCAAATGAGTCATAGAGAGAATGTCACGCCAACGATGCCAGGTTGAAAATTGCAGCGCCTGATCCTCGCCAATGATTAAGAAAAACTCAGAGCCGGCTTCATCTTTTTGGACCTCTAACAAACTATCAATGGTGTAGCTAGGACCTGCTCTGAGAATTTCACGATCGTCAATTTTACATTGTTCAAGACCCGCAAATGCCAACTGTGTCATTTTGAGACGATGTTGTCCGTCAGTGAGGGTTCTGGATTTGTGCCAAGCGTCTCCCGTCGGCAAGACAATCAATCGATCCAATTCGAGTTGCTCAATTGCGCGCTGAGCCAAGGCCGCATGCGCCAGATGGGGCGGATCAAAGCTGCCTCCCATCAAGCCAATGCGACGATGAAGTTTTGTCAAACCCAATCCTTAGGCGGTAAGAAATCGGTATAAAGCGCCATCTCGGGGCTCCCCTCTTGCGGCGTTTGCTGATAAGACCAAGTCACCAATGGAGGCATCGATATTAAGATGGATTCGGTTCGCCCACCCGATTGCAACCCAAAGTGCGTACCCCTGTCAAATACCAAATTAAATTCAACGTATCGCCCTCTTCGATAGAGTTGATGATCGCGTTGGTGTTGGGTCCAGGGCATATTTTTTCGACGCTCAACAATGGGTATATACGCTTTAACAAAATGATTGCCCACACTTTGCATCATCTCAAAACTTTTTTCGAAACCCAATTCATTGAAGTCATCAAAAAAGATGCCACCAATTCCGCGCGCTTCCTTGCGATGCTTCAAATAAAAATACTCGTCGCACCATTTTTTAAATTTGGGATGCCAAGAATCGCCAAAGGGTTGAAGTGCTGATTTGCAAGTGGCATGAAAATGCACGGCATCTTCATCAAATCCGTAATACGGTGTTAAATCCATTCCACCTCCATACCAAGCCACAGGGCTTGATTTTTCTGGCATTGCAATCAATGCCCGCACATTCATATGTACGGTTGGAATATAGGGATTGCGTGGATGAAACACCAAAGAAACGCCCATCGCCTCAAACGGTGCGCCATTGAGTTCGGGACGATGTTGTGTTGCCGAAGAGGGTAATTGTGGTCCTCTAACATGAGAAAAACCACAACCTGCACGCTCAAACACAGATCCGTTTTCTAAAATTTTTGTAACGCCCTCACCTTGAAGCAGTTCGCCAGGTTCTTTGCGCCATGAATCAGCAATAAAAAAATTTTCATCTATGGCTTCAATCGCAGACGTGATGTTGTGTTGAAGGCTCAATAGGAAATTTTTAACAGGTTGAAATTGGGGATTCATTTTCCATCTCCTTGTTGAAGATTTTTTTTAATCGGCTGAATCGGACAGGCTTGGTTGGGATGAAAACCAATCACGTTGGCATAGGCTTGATTGATACGTTCGTAATCTTTGATTTCATCGCCAGATAGATGAATGAACTGATCAATGCGAAATTCTTTTTTTCCATAATCCATTCGAATCAAAAGCAATGGGACATCCGTTTGCAATGTCAAATGGTAGAAACCACTTCGCCAGCCATTTTGAAATTTCCGAGTTCCTTCTGGCGACAGTCCAAACCAAAAAAAGCTATTGTTTTTTTTGTGGGCGTTGATGAGTTCAACTACTTGCCCCACACTGCCGCTTGCACTAGATCGATCCAAAGGTACACCCCCGAGGAAATGAACGAGTCGACCAAACAATGGAATTTGAAAGAGTGACGCCTTACCCCAAAAATGAACAGGCATACCTGCGGCACACTTAGCAAGCATGGCATAAAAAAAATCCCAATTGCTGGTGTGAGGATAGGCAATTGCAATACCTTGTTGAGCCGGAAAGCCTTCAAACATCACTTTCCAACCCAGCAACCTCAAAATAAAAAGGGCCCATGTCTGTGGCCGAAATTGAACTGGATATGGCTTAGGGTAATCCGATATCACCGTTTTACCTCATAGCGCGGTAACCAATATCTTTTCGATACTGCTGCCCGTCAAATTGGATGTCATCAACAACCTGATAGGCCGCTTGTTGAGCAGCCTTGACCGTCGCACCCAAAGCAGTGACGCACAAAATGCGCCCTCCTTGTGTTTGCAAGACGCCATTGTTATCGATCGTTCCTGCATGAAAAACCATCACATCGTCACGATCGTTGGATTTGATATGAATGGCATCCCCTTTTCTGGGTTGCAAGGGATAGCCATGTGCAGCCATCACCACACCCAATGCTGTGCGTCGATCCCATTGCAATTCAAAATCTTTAAGGAGTTGTTGATGGGGATCGGTCGCCGCCCATAGCAAATCAAATAAATCTGTTTTTAAACGCATCATGATGGGTTGTGCTTCGGGGTCGCCCATTCTGCAATTGAATTCCAGCGTTTTGATTTGACCGTTGGGTGCGATCATTAAGCCTGCGTATAAAAATCCTGTGTAAACAATTCCATCGGACTTCATTCCACGGATCGTTGGCAGAATAATTTCACGCATGGCTTTTGCATGAATCTCAGGCGTTACCACGGGTGCAGGAGAGTAAGCTCCCATTCCACCCGTATTGGGTCCTGCATCGTGATCGAGTAATCTTTTGTGATCTTGTGATGTGGCCAATGCCACGACATGTTGACCATCACATACCACCATAAAACTGGCCTCTTCGCCCGCCAAAAATTCTTCAATGACTACACGTGCACCGCCATCGTTATGAACAACACCCAAGGTGCCGTCTAACAACATGAAGTCAATCGCCTCGTGTGCTTCTTGTTCGGTCATCGCAACAACAACGCCCTTGCCCGCCGCCAATCCATCAGCTTTGACCACAATGGGTGCACCTATTTGTTTGACATAGGCGTGTGCTAATTCAGGATCGCTGAATGTTTGGTATAGCGACGTCGGAATGTTGTGGCGTTTCATAAAATCTTTTGAAAACGCCTTAGAGCTTTCAAGTTGTGCAGCAGATTTTGTGGGGCCAAAAATTCGCAAGCGATGCTGGCGAAACTCGTCAACAATTCCTAAAGCCAAAGGAGCCTCAGGCCCTACAACGGTGAGACCGATTTGATGCGCTTGCGCCCATTCGCGCAGCTGAACAATATCGGTGATGGGCACGTTAATTAGGTTGCGATCATATGCCGTGCCCCCATTACCAGGTGCTACATAAACCGATTGAATGCGTTGCGATTGTGAAAACTTCCAAGCCAATGCATGCTCTCTTCCACCACCTCCAATCACAAGTATTTTCATAAGGCTGCGTTGTGATAAACCTCTTGCACATCATCTAAATCTTCGAGCGCTTCTAATATTTTTTGCATTCGCAATGCATCGTCCCCCAAAAGTTCGATGGTGTTTTCAGCGCGCATGGTGACTTCAGCCAATTCGGGATGCAGCCCCGCCGCTTGCAAAGCATTTTTGACTGTTTCAAAATTTGCTGTTGATGTAATCACTTCAATCGACCCGTCGTCACCCGTCAAAATATCATCGGCACCCGACTCTAATGCAATTTCCATTAATTGATCTTCGTTGGTGCCAGGTGCAAAAATCATTTGACCGCAATGCTTGAATTGAAAGGCAACCGATCCTTCGGCTCCCATATTGCCGCCATATTTACTAAATACATGTCGAACCTCTGCAACGGTTCGCACTTTGTTATCGGTCATGGTATCGACCAAAATAGCCGCGCCAGCAATGCCATAACCTTCGTACCGAATTTCTTCGTAAGTGACACCTTCAAGGTTGCCGGTGGCTTTGTCGATGTTTCGCTTGATCGTATCGGCGGGCATATTGGCCGCTTTGGCCTTTTCAATTGCTAAACGTAAACGTGGATTCGATCCAAGATCGGCGCCACCCGTGCGAGCCGACACCATGATTTCACGGATGACACGTGTCCAAACCTTACCGCGCTTTTCGTCTTGACGACCTTTGCGGTGTTGAATATTTGCCCATTTGCTATGACCTGCCACTCATCATCCTTAATTTGTTGTTTAATTCTAGGAGATTGATTTTGCGTTGGCGGTAAAGCACATCAGCAAGTCAAACATCCATTTAACTTGCTTGCGCCTCTTCAGGTTCTGTCGGTTCGGATTTAGATGCTTTTGCATCTTTTTTGGGTAGTGGTTGAATATCGAGAAATACCTCTTGTTTGTCATCCAAACTCACCGTGAGACGCCCACCATCGGTTAATTTACCAAACAACAATTCATCGGCCAATGCACGTCTGATCGTGTCTTGAATGAGTCTCTGCATAGGTCTTGCACCCATGAGTGGATCAAAACCTTTTTTGGCCAAATGCTTGCGCAAATCGTCGGTGAATGTGACCTCGACTTTTTTCTCAGCCAATTGTGTTTCGAGTTGCAATAAAAATTTATCGACAACACGCAAGATCACTTGTTCATCTAATGGCTTGAAACTGACAATCGCATCCAAACGATTTCTAAATTCGGGCGTGAATAAACGCTTGATGTCGTTCATCTCGTCCCCTGGTTCGCGCGCAGTGGTGAAACCAATGGTTGATTTGTTAAGTGCTTCTGCGCCTGCATTGGTCGTCATGATGATGATGACGTTGCGGAAATCGGCTTTACGACCATTGTTATCGGTCAGAGTTCCGTGATCCATCACTTGCAATAAGACATTGAAAATATCAGGGTGCGCTTTTTCAATCTCATCAAACAACAAAACCGAATGTGGTTTTTTGGTAATTGCCTCTGTGAGCAAACCGCCTTGATCAAATCCAACATATCCAGGAGGCGCACCAATGAGACGACTCACCGCATGTCTTTCCATGTATTCGGACATATCAAAGCGAATCAAATCAATGCCCATGATGTAGGCCAATTGTTTAGCCGCTTCGGTTTTGCCAACACCCGTTGGGCCACTGAACAAAAACGAGCCAATGGGTTTGTCTGTTTTTCCTAAGCCTGAGCGAGCCATCTTGACGGCTGAAGCAAGGAGATCGAGCGCTTTGTCTTGCCCGAAAACAACGCTCTTGAGATCGCGCTCAAGCGTTTGCAACTTGCCTCTGTCGTCGTTGGAGACGCTAGCGGGCGGAATGCGAGCAATTTTGGCGACGATGTCTTCGATTTCTGATTTGGTGATTGTTTTTTTGCGTTTAGATACAGGCAATATTCTTTGCGCAGCACCCGCCTCGTCGATCACGTCGATGGCTTTATCGGGCAAATGACGATCATTGATGTATTTAGCGCTTAATTCAGCGGCCGCTTGCAATGCTGCAACGGCATATTTGACGTTGTGATGTTCTTCAAAGCGTGACTTGAGACCTTTGAGAATATCCACGGTTTGCTCAACAGAAGGTTCGACCACGTCGACTTTTTGGAAACGACGCGAGAGCGCAGCATCTTTTTCGAAGATGCCTCGATACTCGGTAAAGGTTGTTGCTCCAATGCATTTGAGTTGGCCCGAGCTGAGCGCAGGCTTGAGCAAATTGGAAGCGTCTAGCGTGCCACCTGATGCGGCGCCAGCGCCAATCAATGTGTGAATTTCATCAATGAATAAAACAGCATTGGGTTTGTCTTTGAGAGATTTGAGTACGCCTTTGAGACGTTGTTCAAAATCTCCACGATATTTGGTTCCTGCTAAAAGCGCGCCCATGTCTAAAGAAAAAACCTGCGAGTCGGCCAATATTTCTGGGACGTCTTTTTGTGTGATGCGCCATGCAAGACCTTCGGCAATAGCCGTTTTGCCAACACCTGCCTCGCCCACCAACAATGGATTGTTTTTTCTGCGACGACAAAGAATTTGAATGACGCGCTCAACTTCGTACTCGCGCCCAATCAAGGGATCAATTTTTCCGTCCTTGGCAAGTTGATTGAGGTTTTGTGTGAATTGGTCAAGAGGAGATACTTTTTCATTTTTTTCGCTCTGCTCTTCGGAATCGTTGGAGGAGGATTCTGGATTTTTGGTTGGCTCTTGTTGTTCGCTCTTTTTGATACCGTGCGCAATAAAGTTAACGACATCTAAACGCGTTACACCTTGTTGATGCAAGTAGTAGACCGCATGTGAATCTTTCTCACCAAAAATTGCCACCAATACATTGGCGCCTGTGACTTCTTTTTTTCCATTGCCTGTTGACTGCACATGCATGATGGCACGTTGAATCACACGCTGAAAACCCAATGTGGGTTGCGTATCAACTTCGTCTGTTCCAGCAACTTGCGGTGTGTTGTCTTTAATGAAATTTGAAAGGGACTTTCTCAAATCATCAATATTGGCTGAACATGCGCGCAGCACTTCTGCTGCACTGGGGTTATCAAGCAATGCTAAGAGCAAATGTTCAACGGTGATGAACTCATGACGCTGTTGTCGAGCTTCGACGAAGGCCATGTGCAAGCTGACTTCAAGTTCTTGGGCGATCATTTGGGTTCCTTTGAGCTGGCATAGTTAATACTGTATATGGAATTTGAGCTGAATTAATCAATAGGCTCATACAAACATTGCAAAGGATGGCCATCTTTATGGGCCGCCTCCCTAACTTGGTCGACTTTTGTGGCGGCAACGTCTTTGGTGTAAACCCCACACACCCCTTTTCCGTCCAAATGGATCTTGAGCATGATTTGAGTGGCTGCCTCCCGATCCTTGCTAAAAAACTCCTGTAGCACCCGTACAACAAACTCCATCGGCGTGTAGTCGTCATTGAGCATAACCACCTGAAACATCTGTGGGGGCTTGGTTTTTTGGGTTCTTCTTTCGAGAACAACCGAGTCTTGTTTGTCCGATTCGGGTAAACGAGGTGTGGGTGGCGGTAAATCTGAAGGTTTTGAGGACATATCGCTATTTTATAGGTACAAGTCCTAATTAGGAATTTCCAGTTCTTTTTGATTTTATTGAAAATTTAAGTAGTAATTTATTATTTATTGTATTGTTATATGGTTACAAATTTGAAATTCCACACAACCCAAATGAAAAACTGAAATCGCAATTGAAAAAGTGAAAGGGTTTAACAATCTCAAAGGCTTTGGTTTTTTAGAGCCCCCCGAAATTTCCTCATACATATTTGCTCACTTTAGCGAAATCAATATGGATGGATTTAAACGACTCGAACAAGGCTTAGTCGTAAGTTACGATCTAGTGGATGGACCCCGACGCCTACACGCAAAAAATATTGTGGTTCTTGAAAAAGGAAATTCATTCATCGAAACAAAGCCTACAGATGAAAGAAACTCTAGAGTTCGAACACCACAGTTTAGGGCCAATATGGCCCCACAAAGCCTTGGTAGCTTGCAATCGTATTAAAACAAAACCCTCTCACCCAAAGGTGGAAGGGGTTGTACGCTATTACATATGGTCAATCATCACTTGGCCAAAGCCAGAACAACTCACCTGATTTGCACCGTCCATCAATCGAGCAAAGTCATAGGTCACTT